>JBDNFT010000995.1:0-6125 GCA_041689695.1 Planctomycetaceae bacterium
GGCGAAAGTGCTGGTTGGCTGGCCCCTGTAGATTTGGATCCGCCACGGAAGAAGGTTCGCGAAAAGCAGTCGATTCGCCGAGCGAGCAGCAAAGGTTGTTTACAGATGACGCTGGATCAGTATCTGGAACTGCTGGACTGGACGGGCCGTCAGCTTCGTCGAGACAAAGCGGGCCGCATCCCTGCGGAGTTTAGTCCAATTCTGGAGCGTCTGGACTGTAGTGCGGAAACGTGGCTGGATCAGGTGAAGAATTTTCGCAGACGTTTCCGAACGGAAGCAGGACGTCCCTTGGCGCTACAGGGCGTAAGTTCCCTGCGTCGTACTCGCCGCCACGCCAATTCTTCGGCATGAGCGTAGTTGATCAATAATCCAATGCACCATCTGCGGTTATTGCATACGGGTGTGTGGTACCTTGAATTCCGTACGTGGTACCTTGCATTCCGTACGTGGTACCTTGCATTCCGTACGTGGTACCTTGCATTCCGTACCGTACCTTGCATTCCTCGAAAAGCTGCACATCCAGGGACGAGACGCCCTGTCGGTCGCCGAACTCCACCTGCCCAATCGAGTTAGTGCGAGACTTCGGCAGAAGAATCATTAACGACGATGACCCGCGCAGCCTGCTCGAAAACGGCCATCAGGGACGTTGTCCAACTACAATCCGACGCAACAACTCAGGCGTGACCTGTCGCAGGTCGTCCATCACGCGATCGTGGGCGCGATGAAGCTGATCCCATGTGTGGCCTCGCGATACAATTCCAAGGCATTTGGTACCCGCAGCAAGAGCGGCTTCAATTCCCGCAGGAGCATCTTCCAATACAATGCAACGAGACGGATCAATCCCTAATCCCTGCGCCCCTTTCAGGAAGACGTCCGGATGTGGTTTACCCCGGACCACGTCAGCCCCTGTAATCACGGTTCTGATAATGCCTTTTGCCCCCAGTTGCTCGATTGCTACTGCGACATTTTTGGGCGGACCACTGGACCCGATGGCCATTGGAATTCCCTGCTCGTGCAACGCCTTGATCAGTTCTCTGGCTCCCTGCATGTGCGGAAAGTCGTCGGCGATCAATTCACGATAAAGCACCTCTTTTTCCTCATCGAAGGCTTTGATGTCTTCATCGCATGGCGGATTGGGCCAGGTATCGCGAATGACTTCGCGACTGGTACGACCAAATCCCGCCGCAAACTGTGCCTCCGTACATTCGCGGCCATGACGTTCACAACAAATCTGCCATGTCTTGAGATGTGCCGCGTAGGAATCAATCAGGACGCCATCAACATCAAACAAAACACCGAACTCGGGCTGGGACATGATTGATACAGTCACTCTTCAGGAATTGGAATTTGAATTGATTGGAACACGGCTGCTTATGCGGTTCTGGCCTTTTGCAGTTCCAGCAAACGGGCTTGCAGCACATCATCTGAACCAACCAATCCTTCTTTCTGGCGATTTCGAAATTGCGTTTCGAGATCATTGATCAGTGGCTGTATTTTCTTCAGGGAATTCGCTGGAACGCGATCAGTAAACATCACGCCGTCAACGTGATCGTATTCATGCTGAACCACCCGCGCCGGTAAATCGTCCAGCTCCAGCTCAAACTGCCTGCCGTCCAGATCGAATGCATCCACCACAATTTTTGTCGCCCGTGTGACCGGTCCGAAGATTTCCGGCAGACTCAAGCAACCTTCTTCGTCGGTCTCACTGCCATTCCTTTTGGTGATCTGTGGATTGATGAAGACAAATTCCTGGTCCTTCTCTTCCTTGTCGCCAGTCGGATTGATCACAAACAGACGGTAGGGCAGTCCAACCTGATTCGCCGCCAGACCAATTCCGCGAGCCTCGTACATCAACTCAAACATCTGCTCCACCATGGTTCGAAGATCAGCGTCGATCTTTGAAATCTCTTTGGATTTCCAACGCAGAGCAGGGTGAGGATGCAAAACGATTTCAAGGCGGGACATGGTCGCGGAATCATATTTTTGAAGTTCATATTTCCTGAGCCGGCCATATCAAATCAGCCACGTTGCCACAGGTTTCCCCGCAGTATGTCAGCACTTTATCGAACCTCAAGCTGACATCCGCCTTTTTCCCTGACATCGGACGATTCGACGCGCGGAGTGGTTATGATACAGTCCCAACAACACAGTGACTCACGAATCTGCAATAAGGCATCAAAATGCGAACGCATCTCACACTCCTCCTGGTTGGAGCCCTGTTTTCAAACTTTGTTGAAGCAGGTGAAACAGTCATCGGTTCACGGACGTTGCGGATTCCAGACGGCTTTGAAGTCGAACTCGCAGCCGATCCATCGCTCGTCGGACGCCCGATTGCAGTGGCTCGCGACGAAAAAGGAAGACTGTATGTGACAGATTCCGGCGGCATGACCGAACGTGCCGAAAAGCAACTGGAAGCGAAACCTCACAGCATTCGCAGACTGGAAGATGTTGACAATGACGGAATCTACGATCGCAGCACGCTGTTTGCCGACAAGCTGATGTTTCCCGAAGGATGTCTCTGGCACGATGGCTCGCTGTATGTTGCCGCACCACCGGAGATCTGGAAGTTCACTGATGCTGATGACGATGGTCACGCCGAAAAACGGGAAGTCTGGTTTGATGGTACGACACTGACAGGTTGCGGCAATGACCTGCATGGCCCCTATCTTGGCCACGATGGGCGCATGTATTGGTGCAAGGGTGCGTTTGCCGAACAGAAGCACGATGTGACCAACCGACCACAGTTTGTAACTCGATCGTCTCACATTTTCCGCGCGAAGCAGGATGGTTCGGAAATCGAAGTTGTCCTGACTGGTGGAATGGACAATCCAGTAAACGTTGCATTCCATTCCACTGGCGAACGGTTTCTTAGCTGCACGTTCTTTCAAAATCCTGAAGCCGGTCGT
This sequence comes from Planctomycetaceae bacterium, assembly GCA_041689695.1. Lineage (GTDB taxonomy): Bacteria > Planctomycetota > Planctomycetia > Planctomycetales > Planctomycetaceae > SXXK01. Next base: position 2,907 of record JBDNFT010000995.1, read on the forward strand.
CGCGATGGACTGATTCACGCCATCTACGGTGGTGTCTATGGCAAGAAACATGATTCGATCTACGAACATCCGATGACTGGCGATGTTATGCCGGTACTCAATCATCAAGGCGCGGCGGCTCCGTGTGGCCTGATCGGCGGAAGTGATGTGCTCTTTGGCGGAACAGCAACGGACAATTTGTTCGCGTGTTATTTCAATCTCCATAAAGTCGTGAGACACGAACTGATCGCGAATGGTCCGACATTTGACACCGTCGATACAGATTTTCTGGCGTGTGATCATCCGGATTTTCATCCAACGGATGTCTTCGAAGACGCCGACGGAAGCTTGCTGATTGTCGATACAGGCGGCTGGTACAAAGTCTGCTGCCCGACTTCACAACTGGCAAAACCAGATGTGCTAGGCGGCATCTACCGCGTTCGCCGAAAGGATACCGAATCCGTCGCTGATCCACTGGGACTTAAAATCGATTGGAAAGCAGCCACATCCAAAGAACTGTCCTTATTGTTGAGCGACAAGCGACTCTTCGTACAGCGCCGTGCTACGGCTATGTTGCGATCAATCGGCCCCGATGCGGCGGCAGCAATTTCCAGCGTTGCCCTGACACATTCATCCGCAAGCAGCCGTCTGCGAGCTGTCTGGTGTCTGGCGGGGATTGAATGTGCAGATGCGCGCGTTGCGGTTGCAGCAGCACTCAGCGACAAAGACGCCGCCGTGCGCCAGTCTGCAGCCCACGTGGCCGGGCTGTGGCGAGAAAAAGCCGCATTGCCGCAATTGCTGAATATCGCGGCATCCAAAGACGCTGGTCCAGCCCGCGCTGCGATGGAGGCCATTGGGCGAATTTGCGAACCCCAAACTGTCGCCGACGTTCTTCGCATCGCAGGGACACTGACGTCAAAGCAACACGATGCCTCAGGAGCTCCCGCAGACGCCGCTGAACGCATTCGAGAACATGCCTGTATCTACGCATTGATCGAAACTGCCGCACCACAAGAAACGCGAACTGGCCTGACATCGACGTCACCGAGGACTCAACGCGCGGCATTGGTCGCATTAGATCAGATGCCTAACGGCGAACTATCCGCTGATGACGTGCTTTCTCAATTGAACTCAAAAGATGACGCGCTACGAGCCACGGCGGTCTGGGTCTTGCGACGTCACTCAGACTGGGGCGAATCACTTGCCAGCTATTTTGAGACTCGACTGACACAAATTGAAAGCTTGTCCCCGGACGAAACAGAACTCACCACTGACTTACTCGCATCTCTCGCTGATTCTCCGGCGATTCAAAACCTCGTGGAAAAACATTTGAACGGCAACCATAAACCTGCAACAGAATTGTGCCTCAACGCAATAGCACGCACAACGCTGTCATCGGCACCGCCAGGTTGGCTGGTTGCACTCGACAGCCAATTGGGTCAAGCGACTGATTCCGATGTGACCAACATCATTGCCGCTGTGCTGAACCTGCGACTTCCGAAGGAGGGCCATCCTGAACTTCAGCAGTCATTGGCAAACATCGCTTCGAAGCAATTGCTGCCTGCAGAAACTCGACTCTCGGCACTCAGCGCCGCCGGGGCGAATCGTGCAATTGACGAGAACACCTTTCAAATGCTGCTGACGTTGATCACGAGCGACCAAGCATTAAATGATCGAACGTCTGCATGCAACTGTCTGGCATCAGCAGCTCTCACGACCGATCAGTTGAACGCTCTGCTGACTTCCACTCAGCATATTGGCCCGATGGATCTGCCACGACTGTTGCCTGCATTTGAACGCGATGGTTCCGAAGTCTTCGGCCTGAAACTTGTCGCAGGGTTAACAGAATCAAAAGGTCTGCGAGGCCTGCGAGCGGATCTTATCAGCCAGATGCTCAAGAAATATCCGGCTTCGGTACAAGCTGAAGGGCTTAAGCTGCAGCGTCTGCTGAATGCAAGTCTCGAAGAACAAACAGCGGCGCTGGAAAAAACTCTGGCGACGCTGCCCGAAGGCGACACCCGTCGCGGCCATGAAGTCTTTATGAGCAAAAAAGCCGCCTGCAATGCCTGTCACAAGCTTGGCTATGGTGGCGGCCGATTGGGCCCGGATCTCACGAGTATCGGCCGAGCTCGTAATCGCCGCGATTTGCTGGAAGCCATGATTTTTCCCAGCATCAGCATCGTGCGAGGGTATGAATCTGTTTCGGTGGAACTGAACGATGGTCGTGTCGTCAGCGGGATTGTGACCAGCGAAAGTGGTGACGAAATTGTCATCTCCGTCGATGCTCAAAAGACGCATCGAATTTCCCGCACAGACATTGCCGAGATTGTGCCTTCCAGTGTTTCCCCAATGCCCAATGGACTGGCGACTGCTTTGACTCAACAGGAGATCGCAGATGTAATTGCGTTCCTGCTGAGCAATGAACGTTGAGCAGACTTCGCTCGGCGATCCGGTGACTCGTTCCGGTGACTCGTTCCGGTGACTCGTTCCGGGGCTCCTGACTTGGAACGCACTGCTCTGGAGGCTCTTGCCTCCGCTGCCCTCGGGAAGAATCGCCAAAGTGCTGCGGAACAAGGAGTGAACTTCATGATTCACCACTCTGCACACAAACAAATCGTTGACAATCGCCACAATTTCTGCGGTAATAACGGTCCGCACTTTATTGCCCACCTGTCATTTTTCAGCGATTGCTCGTTGAGGGACCTCATGACGCTTGTTGCCCAACCGTTTCATCGCAAATTCGCTTGCATCGCGATCATTCTGGCGTTCGCCATCTGCAGTGGCGTTCGAGCCGACGATAACATCAACTACAACCGCGACGTGCAGCCGATTCTTTCGGACAACTGCTATAAGTGTCACGGGCCCGACGCAGCAGAACGCAAAGCAGGACTGCGGTTGGATTCACACGAAGGTGCGATCACAAAACTGGATACCGGTGCCACGGCGATCGTTCCCGGTAAGATCGACGAAAGCGAACTCATCGCAAGGCTGAAATCAACAGATCCTGACCTTGTGATGCCTCCAGCTTCAAGCGGCAAGAAACTGACTCCGCAACAAATTGACACGCTCTCGAAATGGGTCGAACAGGGAGCTGAATACAAAGGACACTGGTCGTTCATCCGCCCCGAACGGCCCGCCATGCCAACTGTCAGCGACGCAGCATGGTCTCGGAATCCGATCGATCGCTTCGTCATGGAAAAACTAGATGCCGCCGGACTGACGCCATCACCTGAAACTGAA
>JBDNFT010000996.1:0-9970 GCA_041689695.1 Planctomycetaceae bacterium
AGACTGGTGTAAGTCACTGCGGCGGTGTTTGGAATCGCGGCCGATTGAGTCGCCGAATTGACACTCGCAGTGCCGGTGTTAGAATATGTGACTTGATAGGTCACGCTGCCGGTCGAAAACGTCGTGACAGATTTTGTGACGTTCGTGATCGCCGGTTCCACAACCTGTGACACAACGCTGTTTGACGTTGCGACATTGGAGCCATTCACCTGAACTGTAAAGTTGTTCGAACGCTGGACAGAGTTTTGATTCACCAGCGCATTCGTGACCAGTACGTTAAATTCCAGCGTGATGAATTCCGTGCCAGCGTCGCTGTCGTTATTCACCAGTGTGCCAAGATCAAACGTGATCGTCTGGCCAACCTGTGAAATTCTTCCGGCTGGCAACACAAACGATGGTGCCACCGCGTCGTTGTTTGCACCGGTCAGGTCACCAGCTTCGGTTATGTCTGCATCGGCCGTGAATGAAACTCGCTCCTGGGACAGATCCAGCAGCGACAGACCGTTTGGCAGAATGTCAATCAGCCGTTGGTTCGGTGACGTACCTTCAGGCAACGTCGTTTGCAGGCGATAACGAATGATTTCTCCGACAGCGACTCGCGTCGGATCAATCACAGTGCCAGACCCGATCGCTGTGTGGGCTTCGGACGTGCTGACAATCGACTTCACTGGAACTGGCGATGTGACGTTGACACTTGCCACACCGGGATCGGTGTAGGTATTGGCCGCTCCGCCCGTGTCCGCAGGATTGCCCGTGCGTTCCACTGCCAGCGTGTTGAGCGTACTTTGAGTTGCTGTGACATCGGTCGGCAAACCAGTCCATGTGCTTGTGGCAGTGTTGGTGATCGTCGTGCCAGGAATCACGCTGCCAGGGAGCGTCGCCTGTAATGTCAGCGTCGATGTCGTTCCCAGCGGAAACGTCGCCCAGCTTGCGGTGATCGTCCCACCGGATTCCGTCGGCCCGGTTGTCGGTGCGGCACCAGCCGTGTGCAGCAAACTGCCGCCAACATACGTCAGCCCTGCTGGAAGAATGTCCTGCAGGTTGACTTCAAAGGCGTGTGCATTACTGCTTGCGGCGTGCTGGAGCACCAGCGTGATCGTAACGGTGTCACCTGCGTCGGCAGAAGCGGGGCTCATGGTCTTCACGATATCCAGTGTCGGTTCGACGATTACGACATTCGGAGCCGCATCGACAACAGATCCACCCGTCCAGTTCCACGCCGCGCTATTGTTCCTTCCAGCACCTCGCACGTTTGCAGCAGTGTTCAGTACTGCAACACGATACACGATCGTCAGTGTTTCTGCCGTTGCGTTGTTCGTGTCACTGTTCGTCAGCGTACCGAAATTGACCGTCATCCGTCGCCCGGCATTTACGGCACCGGCACCGACCGCTCCAAACGTCGCTGCCGAAGCGATTGCCACATAGGAGCCCGCGCTGGAAGTCAGCGCACCGGAAGACGGCGTGATGCTGACAATATCCACGAAGCCAAGGCCCGCGTCGAGAGTATCCACAAGCTGTGTCGCAGCAGACTGACCTTCCGGCACTGTGACCGTGACGGTGTACGTCACGATTTCGCCGATGGCTACATTTACGCCGGTCGTGTGAGCCTGATTCGTCGTCGTGATGACTTTGTCAACGATCGGCTGAGCCACAGTCACAACGGCGGTGTCGGTTAGTCCGCCCGGAATATGATTGGCTGCACCTTCCGCACCAGCATAACTGATCAGTGTCGCTGTGTTCGTGAGATTACTGTTCGGCGAAACGGTGCTCGCCAGCACCAGGTCATACGTCACAATCACGATGTTACGACCGCTTGTGGCATTGAACGCATCAAGCGCACCGCCGTCACTGCCGTCGGGGGTTGCAGCCGTCGCACCAGGATCATTGAGCATCAAGCCGCTGCCGAACAATCCACCACCAAGATCTGTGAACGGCAACGCTGCCCCGGTCCCATCAGTGACGCTCAACTGTAGACCGCTACCCGGTACCAGAAATCCCGCCGGTATCGTGTCGCGCAAGGCCACGTCGAACGCACCGAGGCGGCTGCTGCCCGTATTTTCCACGACCACAGCGAATCGCACGATATCGCCCGCATCAATGCCCGACAAATTGCTGTTGATCGGCGTCGCGGCAAGGTTTGTCGAGTTGATCGTGCCGGAAAACTCAGCCGTTGCCGCGTTGTTATCGCCCGTGCCAGGCGTTCCGAATCCAAATGGCCCGACATCTCCCGGCGAAAATGTGCCGCCGGAGTTGCTGCCGACAACTCCCTTGCGAACGTTCAAATCCGGTTCGCCAAGACCGATTTGGACGATCGCGTCGTTGAAAGCATTTCCCGCGTTCGTTGACGTTTCCACCTGTCGAACCTGATTGGTCAGAAACAGGCCGTCGGCAAATGGATCATCACTGACTGTGACGGTGAAAAGAATATCGATCTGTGAAGGACTGTTTGCAGGGTCATCAAAATCGCCGTACATGAATTGCAGTGAGTTCGCAGGTCCGTTCGAACTGATCGTCGGAATCAATCCAGTGCCACCCAGGACCGCCACTGAGTTCGCATAAAACGTATCGGTCGGACCAAACTTCGCTGTTCCTGCTGCTGGCACAGCGGCGCTCACGGCCGTATTGAACGCACCGCCAACTTCCGTCGAAGCGAACACAGGCAATGGCAGATAGTCAACAAAGCCCAGTCCTTCGATGTCACTTGTCGGTAGATCAAACAGCAAGCGATAGGTCACCGTATCACCAGGAGCCACATGAATCGGCGATGCGAACGACGTGTTGCCGTTAATCGCGTAAACCTGCTTTAATAGCGTGCCGCGTGTGATCGCAATTTGTGCGGCCGTATTGTCGTCCTCGCGATTTCCGTTCGGCGCCAGATTGCCGACAGCCAGAACCGCTCCATCAATGACTGCTGTATTGGTCAGCACGTCGCCGATATCAACCGACTGGTCACCCGATGGGAAATTGTCACTGAAATTGTCTTGAATCACCGTGCGATATACGATCCGCCCGATCGTGCCACCAAACGGCAGCGGTGCGGCAGAAGCCGGTGCAGGGCCACCTGTGCCGCCATTCGGAATGGCACCACCAACAAGCTGGCCGTCGCCAAATCCACCACCGCGACTGATAAGTTCATTAGAAATCCGGAACCGCGCCTGCTGAGACCCCGCTGCGACTCCGGCATCTACGATATGCGATGGACCTGAACCGGCTGCTGCGCCGGCATCCGTCAACCCCGTGAAGTTGTCGGCGATCGTAAAGTTCGCCAGCGCAAACGGCGACAGCGCGCTGGTGTCACCGTGTTCCTGCACAAACATGCGCGGCGTGAATGAGTCATCAATTCGCTGACCGTCAGACAACAGATCGTTCAGGAACACGTCACGGAATGCGAAGTAGTCGCTCACCTGAAACTCAAGCACGTATTCCAGCACGTCACCGGGAGTCGCTCCCGCCGCGCCGGTATCTGAGATGATCGCAACGGACTTCTGAACGGCGATTGCCTTGTTCTCAAGAATATCGTCCGGCCCGGCGAGAGTCTCCCGCGCAACAGCATTGTTTGGCACCGGCATCGCGTGGGTCAAGCGGATTCCAGTCACCAATAGCAACGGCGGTGTTGAGAGTCTGAGTATCGTTGGCCGTGGAGGCATTGATCACCGGCACAGAGCTGGCGTTGAACTGATTCACGTAATAGCCAAACGTCATCGTGAAGCCAGTGTTACCCGCTGCACCTGTCACGGTTGGTATTCGCACTGTCAGGTTATTATTCGGCGAACTCTGAGGTCCGCTCGTCAGTGGCGAGCTAATGATACTCGGCGACAACGACGGCGACACATTCACGGTTCCATCGCCCAGATACACGATCTCCGGAGGCAGCAAGTCCGTCACGTCAAAGTTCGTGATGGTTTGGCCTTGAGCAATCTCAACAACGATTTCGTACTGACGCGGAAAATTCGGGCCGGTTGCAGTTTCGCTTTCCGGGGCGAGGTTCTGCTTCGTGAGTCGCGTTAAAATCGGATTGACGGCCTGCGTCGTCGACCACGTGCTGCTGTTTGTTGGTGAGTCACTCACAAGCGACGGATCGCTGGCAGGGTTGTCCAGCGGATCGGTTCCATACTGAAATCCTGATCGCGTCCGAATCGTCAACGGCGCGTTCAGGTCGGCAAGATTCGACATCGTCAATGGCAAGTTAACTGCCGCTGCAGGTTGATCGGGAGTAAATGACCCGAACGGCAATTGCATCACAACCAGCTTATCACCGGTGTTACCCGTGACAACCAGCGGATTTCCCGCACTGTCTTTAAAGAACGGATGATTGACTGAACCCGTGCCGCCGCCGCCATTCGGGAAGGTCAGTTCGATTGTCGTAATCGGCGTGCCGAGATAAGTCGCCGGACCTGTCGTATTCAATCCATCCGGCGATGCTCCGCCATCAATGCCGTTGACCGGCAACACAACATCGATGATCGGGCCATACCCGGTTTCGCTTCCAGAACCTGTATTGTCGAAGGAAACCGTCAGGTTCACATTCGACCCGATGAACGCATCATCCGGGGCGCTAATCGCGACGACTGGCGTGACCGCCAGAAGTGCTCGCGTTTCGAGGGCCTCAGAGGAGACGACACGGTGAGACCGTTTTGAACTGCGTCGCTGCAGCAAGGTTCGATCGATCAGACATGCTGACTTGATGCGTGCAATTGTTGCAGAGATACGGCTTGGTGCGTTGAATTGAAACATGGCGATCCTGAGTTGTGAATCACGAAACTGGCAAAAATCGTCCTGGTTTTTTGCTCTGAAGGTCCAACGTATTGAAGCTATCACACTTTGCTGCCGACGCCGAAAATGTTGTCACTTTCAGCGGGCGCACTGCGGTTTTCGTGATGGCCCTCACCGCACTAATTTCCTGGGCGTTGCAACTGCGACGGACTGTTGAAAAGGTGCAGTCCTTGTATTCCGTTCATGCAGCTCGTTCGGCATGAATTGCGACTTGCAGCGACGCGTCGGCAATTTTTGCTCGACCGTAATGGTCGTTTGAGCCGATTCAGAGCAGCAGGTGGAGGATTCCACGCCTGGTTGAGCGACAAAAAGACTGTGGATTTTTTTTGCGACGTCGCCAGAACTTGCTTAGAAGGGACGTCTCGAATGCAACTTCCGTCAACTTGGCGAATACTGGTTTTTGCCTACGCACTCAGCATGACAGCCGCTGTCTCCCATGCTCAGCGAACCCTGCCTTCTGCCGCTGCAACTCGTTTTGCATCCAGTGCGAGATTCGCTTCTCCGCATCACTCGCAGCGTGCGATGACATCGGTTGTTTCACAGTCCCGTTATTCCTCACCTGACGAGCCCTGTTTTGAAGCGCCGGCAACTGCGGATGACGTTTTAAATTCACAACAGGAGTTTTGTGAACCAAATTTCGCACCGCAATGTCAGCCTCAGTGTTACAACTACTGCTGCGACCCGTGTCGACAGTGGACGTTTCGTGCAGGGGCGATTTTTCTGCACCGCCAGCGACCTGACAACCAGTCGTTGATTTCAAATCCGGCGATTGCGGGCAGTGGCCTCAACGCCCATGGCTTCAACCCCGGCTGGGGCACGGGGGTTGATGCCAGTTTGATTCGGCACCGGTTGTTTGGTTCGAACAACGATCTCGAATTGCGTTACTTTGGAATCGACAACTGGAACGACCGTCAGACCTTGCCATTGAACGGCAGCCCGTTGGTAATCAACACGAATCCTCCGACGTTTATTACAGGACGACGCGACATTAGCAGTCAGTATTCGTTGAGTCTGCTGAATGCAGAGATGAACCTGCGGCACCGAGCGGGCCCTCGCGTGACATGGATCGGCGGTTTTCGATACTTGCAATACAATGAGCAGTTGAACACGCAACTTGTCAATGGTCCAGGCGTCGGCGATATTCATTACAACGTTGCTGCGACGAACAACTTATTTGGTTTGCAGGCAGGAGCCGCTTTCGATTTGTTTTCGAGCTGTGACGGTTGTGTTCAGCTTTATGGCAAAGCCGGGCTCTATGCAAATCAGTCATCGCAAGACACTTCGCTGACAAACTTTTCCGCACCCGCGGCGACGTTTACAGCCAACGGTCAATCAACGAGTCTGGCCACAGTTGGGGAGTTTGGCATCACAGGTTCCAGACGCATCTGGCGAAACCTTGCCTTGCGAGGCGGCTATCAAGTACTCGGCCTCAGCGGCGTCGCCACCGCCCCCGGCCAGTTCCCGGCCACGAGTCTGATCAATCAATCCGGCCTCAACAACAACGACAGCGTACTGTTTCACGGAGCGACTGTAGGGCTGGAGTTGACGTACTGAGTATTCACAAATAATTCGCCAACGCAGCGATTCGGACGGCATGTCGAAGGCGCGGGCGTGCATCCGCAGTGGGGGAGTCATCGCATTGCCGCTGCGATCGCTGTTGTATGTGCGAGAGAAAGACGTGCCCGCGCTGTCCGTAAAATATGGCTGGAAATTCCGCCCAAAACCGGAACTGGCCGTTTACCTTACGACATGGTTTGTGACGTCTGTTCGTTGGCTGAGCATCGAATCGAGCATTGGGCAAATGCTGGGTCGGGCGGTCGAGTTGCTGTTGCGAGGTGATCGACAACTCTAACCTGTCGCTACCGTATCGTTTGATCGCTGTCTATTATGACCGCCAATGCGTCCATGGCCACCTGCCGGAAAATTGAATGCCTCGTCCAGCCTCCTCACATCTTCAACTGTTCTCCACTGGCACGCAGGTCGTGACGCTCAAGGATGTCGTTGGCCAGAACGGTCGCACGCTGCATCCTCGTGGAGCGGTGGGGGTTGTCGTGAAAGCACCCGGAGATCTGGACCATTCTTATCGTATTCGCTTTCCTGATGGCGTTGAGGAAGCCATGAAGTCCAGTGAATTAACGACACTGGCCAAGTTCAAGGAAGGAGCCATTGGCGACACCAGTATCTCGACTCAAGGAAGCGAGATGTTCGAGCGGGTGATTTTCCAGTGCATCATTGGGTCGCAGGCATACGGTCTGGCGGATGACGCATCTGACATCGACCGCCGTGGATTTTATTTGCCACCTGCCGACTTGCACTGGTCACTCTATGGAGTTCCTGAGCAACTCGAATGTTACGAGACGCAGGAATCGTACTGGGAGATTCAGAAGTTCATCGTTCTTGCATTAAAAGCGAACCCGAATGTGCTGGAGTGTCTTTACTCTCCACTGGTCGAGAAGGCGACTCCGCTGGCCGAGGAACTGCTCGGTATGCGGGACATCTTTCTCTCCCGTCTGGTCTATCAGACCTACAACGGGTACGTCATGTCGCAGTTCAAGAAGATGCAGGCCGATATCCGCAATCAGGGACAGGTGAAGTGGAAGCATGCCATGCACCTGATTCGGCTGTTGATCTCCGGCATCAGCGTCCTGCGAGAAGGATTCGTCCCGGTTCGAGTTGACGACCAGCGAGAACAACTCTTGGCCATCAAGCGAGGTGACATGCCATGGGAAGAGACGGAAAAATGGCGACTCAGCCTACACCGTGAATTTGATAAAGCCCTGAATGAGACACGTTTACCGGAACGCCCTGATTACGAGAAGGCAAACGCCTGGCTCCTCAAAGCACGCCATGCCGCAATTGGAGCCGAGTTGCCATGAACATTGACCCCCGATTACACCAACAGATCAACGACCATCCCTACCCACTGGTATTTGCCACAATCAGCGGAGCGCACCTGTACGGTTTCCCATCGCCGGATTCGGACTTCGATTTGCGAGGCATACATTTGCTGCCTCTGGAAGAAATCGTCGGACTTAAAGAAGGGCGTGAGACCATTGAAAAGTCCGGCATCTATGACGGTATGGAAATCGATCTTGTGACACATGACGCCAGGAAGTTCTTCGGGCTGATGCTCAAGAAGAACGGCTACGTCATGGAACAAGTGCTGTCACCGCTGATCGTCCACACGACGCCGGAACATGAAGAACTCAAGGCCATCGCACCAACGTGTCTGACGAAATATCATGCCCACCATTATCTCGGTTTCGCAGCCACTCAATGGAAGCTGTTTCAAAAGGACTGTCATTCCGTCGATACAGGGCCACCACGAGTCAAGCCGTTGCTGTACGTCTACCGGGTATTGCTCACCGGCATTCATTTGATGCGTGCCGGTGAAATTGAAGCCAACCTTGCTGTGTTGAATGAGACTTTCAACCTGCCCTATATTCCTGAATTGATCGAACGCAAAGTCAGCGGCACTGAGAAAGGAACACTCGATCAGGCCGACCTTGTGTTCCACGAACGGGAGTACGAACGACTGCGGGTGGAACTTGAGCAAGCGTTCGAGCAAAGCCGACTTCCTGAAAACGCAAGCGGTGGCGCAGCGTTGAACGATTTGCTGATTCGACTCCGATTGAAGTAGAATGCAACGCGCATCGAGGCACCATTCATGTCGACCGGACAACAGACCTACATCATGCTTGGAAACGAAAACCTGTGGCAGGTGGCCATGCAGTGCCACCACGCATTGGCGGAACCGCAGATTCCGTATTCTGTTTGCGGGGGGTCGCCGTTTGACTGCACGGATATCAGCGAAACACAGTTGACCTCGATCCAATCATCCGCCGAACGGACTCCAGCGCTGTTCGCGCTGCATTGGAAAACGTGGGGCTGTCGTGGCATGAACAGGAGGCTGAATTCCGGTCGGCGAGCGGCATTCCCGTTCAATTCCTGTATTCAGGTGATCGAGCGGGCAAGGATGCGGAATTCTCGTTGCCAGAACCTGAAGGCGAGCTGAATGTCGAAACCGTTGAGAATCTGACGGTCCTGCGGCTGTGAAAGCTCATTGAAATCAAGATCGCCTGTGGTGGCGGAGATGCGCGTCGGATGCACAAAGATCTCGCGGACGTCGTTGAACTGATCGCTGTTCGCGAGCTGGACAGTTCGTTCGCCCGATTCCTTCACAAGTCCGTGCGACAGACATTTCGCGAACTTGTGAAGAATGCGCGGGGGCATTGAATGTCCAATCTCGCTCAGGAACAGTCTCCGACACCGATTGTATGAGACTCGGCAACTTCCACACATAGTGGGCAAGCTCTCGTTGCCGCTGCCGCAGTTTACGAATAGGATAGACATGAAACAGCTCAGAACGACTATGCAGCGGACGAATGATACATTGTGATTGACACTGATCTCCATTCGATCACTCAACAGGCGGAATCAACAAAGGCGGCATCCATGAGTACCAACCCGGCTGTGGCGGAAACGTTTTCTGACATCCTCAACGATCTGGGCGGAATTCCCCTCGAACGCATTCGCATGGACCCTCAGCCCGGCACGGCCACTATCGACGATTTGCAGCGGCTCAACGGGCAAGGTGGCATGTTTGAACTTGTCGATGCAACGCTGGTGGAGAAGGCCATGGGGTGGAGAGAATCGCTGATTGCTGTCGTGCTTTGTCAACTGCTGAGTGAATTCTCGAGGTCTCAGAATCTGGGCCTGGTCTCCGGCCCGGATGGCTTTATGAGAATTCTGAAGTCGCAGGTGCGCGGGCCGGACGTGGCCTTCATTTCATGGCATCGTCTTCCTAACGGCACGGTGCCTCAGGATGCCGTTCCGGAAATCGTGCCAGACCTGGCGATTGAAGTCTTGAGCGCAGGGAATACGTATGCCGAGATGTCTCGCAAGCGTCGGGAATACTTCCACGCTGGTGTGCGGCAGGTGTGGATGGTCGACCTCAGTGAACGCACGGTGGCGGTGTATACCGATATCACGAAGTACGACCTGTTTGACGAACACGCAACGCTGAGTGGCGGTGATATCCTGCCCGGTCTGCAGATATCGCTGAGCGAAGTCTTCGGAGAACTCGACCGCCGCCGACCTGAAGCGTAGCGTCCGACACGTGCTCAGGGTTCGTCTCGAAACAAAGTACGTCAGGCTTTCCAGCCGGACCTGTTGTTCTGTGAGTCAGGCTGGAAAG
>JBDNFT010000997.1:0-7113 GCA_041689695.1 Planctomycetaceae bacterium
ATCAGCATGGTGAAATGTCTTGTTTAACTGCTGGCCATGGGGATCTCTCTTTTCCTCCCCATCACGTTCAAACAACTTTGTTACCTGTTCGTCAGTAAGTCCAAGTTCGTCAATCAAGTGTTTTCGCCGACGATCTTGCTCGGCATGTACCCCAATCAAGACAAAACCCGACGGATAGATAAGACGCAACTGTTCGACTTCCTCCGGTCGTTTGAGTGAATCAATTACGTAAACGTTCTTCGGACGGATTAGTGGATCAATTTCTCCATCTTGAGTGCGTTTGTCGAAGATCTGTGCTGCAGCGCCATATGCCAATACTGCATTTCCAATCTTCGACTGAATATCTCTCTGATCATCAGAAATGATTTCTTCACGACGCAGTCTCTCAACCGCCTTTGTTCTGGCTGCATTTCCTGCATCCATGGATGCCCAAATACGCTGAAAATTGTCGTTGCCGTGGTCCTCGGGTTTTGACAGTAGCGGTATGACCTCTTTCGATATCTTGATGACACTGAATTCAAAACCGGCCCGCAAGAATCGTTCTTCGAGAAAGTCAATTACGTGTTTCAGTTCAGTGCCGACTGCTCCTACCAAACCGATGATAAGTTCCGAATCCAATTCTTTCGTCGGGTAATCGTTCATCTGCTTCCGCGTACCTCCAAGAGTGGCGACTGTCACGACACCGCAATGCTGAATTCGGATTGATTCTCTGGAACGTTGCACGATTCAAAACTCTGCATCCGGAAATGGTAGCGAACCGGGTGGTGTTTTGCATTCTGCCGAAACACACGCTCAATTCTACTTGCTGGCGGATTCGCGTTGAACCGCCCTCAGGATCGTATAACGCGTTTTATCGGTCAGAGTTGGCCACGCATCAACGACGGCCTGAAGTTCGGAATCAGTCGCAAACTGGCCACTTGGCTGGCCACCATTTTCAGAAAGTGGCATTTGCCCAGCGTGATGCTCTATCTGGCATTCTTTTCTGTGCGCGATGCCGTCGTTGTTTATATGAACGTGCTTGCCATGTGTCTTGGTGGAGTCTGAACTCTGCTGTTCGCTGGGCTGAATTTCAATATCAGCGCTGCTGTGGGATTCATTTCGATTCTGGGTGTGGTTGTCGGAAGCATGATGATGACGCTGCTGCTCTTCAATCTGGTCATCTGGTCCCGCTGCTGTATTCATATTACGGTCACAGAAAACCACCGCACGTAAGCAGCGCCGGTCATTAGGGTGCGTTCAGAAATAAGTTACCGGTTTCACGTAGGAGAGGCTTTCAGCCTGTCAGTAAAAGACAGGCTGGAAGCCTGTCCTACGATTTGGAATTCGGGAGATTATTTCGGAACGATGTCTTAGATCCAGCCTTTTCGGCGAAAGAAGTAGAGAAAACTGCTGGCGATAGTAATCATCATGGCGATCGTCAACGGGTATGCGAATTTACTTTGCAGTTCCGGCATGTAGTGAAAATTCATGCCATAAAAACCTGCGATGAAACTGAGTGGCATGAACAGCGTCGCGATCACCGTGAGCGTTTTCATGACCTCGCTGCTGCGCAGACTGATTTCAGCCAAATGAAAATCACGCAGATCGGCGCAGAGTTCGCGATAGGTTTCAATCACGTCCATAAGTTGAATTGTGTGGTCGTAGCAATCGCGAAGGTATGTGCGAGTTGTGTTTGAAATCAGAGTGCAGTCGTCTCGCATCAGTGCCGCAATTGCTTCACGCTGAGGCCAAACAGTGCGACGCAGAAGCAGCAGATCGGCACGGACGTTGCGAATCTCCAGGCGTTGTCCCGGATCGAAACCAAACTCAAGTTTTTCATCAATGTTGTTGAGACGATCTCCGATTCCTTCGATGATTGGAAAATAGTTGTCGATCACCAGGTCCAGAATTGCATACGCCAGATAATCCGAGCCGTATTCACGAATGCGGCCTCGCGCGGTCATGATGCGTTCTCGAACGACTTCCAATGCGTTGGAGCCTTCATGGATTGACACGATAAAGCCATCACCAATGAAGATGCTGACCTGCTCGGTAATCATGTCACCGTTGGATTCGTACGCAGGAAGGCGAATGACTACGAAAAGATGATCGCCGTAGTCTTCCACTTTGCAGCGTTGATGAGTGTTCACAACATCTTCAAGTGCCAATGGGTGAAGTTCAAAGGCTTCACCAAGTCGTCGCAGGGTTTCCGGGTCTGCGGGACCTTCCAGGCGAAGCCAGTAGATACGGTAATCGGGAGCCTCTTCCTTCAGTTCTGCTACGGTATCAATTACTTCCTCTTCTGGGCCGGCGGCATTGTACGAGATGCGAGTCAGTCGGCACTTTGATGAGATCGGATCTGCGTGGCGTTCAATGGAACCGGGCAATGCTCCGATCCCTGTAGAACGTTTGAATCCACGATAAACGCCATGTTTTGAAACCGGTGTCATGCGGGGCTTTCTGAGTCTTCTCGACCAATCGATTCACTTTGATACTATTCACGAATGACCACTTTAGGAACAAAGGCGACTTTTGTATAAGAACGACAGTTGTTGTGATCAATGATGTGCCAGCTTCGATACAAATCACAGGATTTTCGATGACTCCTACCATAGAGCCGCTGGGAGATGCTGCCGCGATCGTCGCATGGCGGTCGCTGGATGAAAGTGCAGCCTGGCAGGCTGTGCAGAATGCGACCGAACAGCTTTTGCGTCAGCAGATCGACGGTGTTCTTACTGTCGTGCCGGCCTTTAAGTCATTGACGGTGTTTTACGATTGCGGCAGATTAACCTGGAAGGAAGTCGAACGCTGGGTCGCGGAGTGTCTGAGGAATACCTCTTTGGCGTCGCTGTCACCACAGCGTACGATCGAGATTCCTGTATGTTACGACGCCGAATTTGCGATGGATCTTGCAGGTGTGGCCGAGGCTCATGCGTTGAGTGCTGACGAGGTTGTACGGCTGCATTCGAACGCGAATTATGTGGTCCAGATGATTGGTTTCTCTCCCGGCTTTCCGTATCTGGCTGGATTGCCTTCGCAATTGCAGACGCCACGTCGTACATCGCCGCGATTCAAGGTCCCTGTGGGGTCTGTTGCGATTGGTGGAGCTCAGACGGGAATCTATTCTCTTGAAACGCCGGGCGGATGGAACATCATCGGCCGGACGCCAGTGCGACTTTTCGATCCACAGCGTGATTCGTCGTGTTTGCTGCGGACGGGTGACGCGATTCGATTTTTCGCGATTGATCGAAACCAGTTTGATGAATTCTGCAGCACGAATGCGGGGCCGGCATGAATCGGCTGCAGATCATTCGCGCTGGACTTTGTTCGACCGTGCAGGACCTTGGTCGCGCGCGGTTTCGCCATCTTGGCGTACCTTGCGGTGGCGCGATGGATCGAATGTCGCATGAACTTGCCAATCGCCTGGTTGGAAATTCAGACGATGCCGCGACGATTGAAATGACGCTGACGGGTGATGAGATTCAATTCGCGGACGACACATTGATTGCCTTCACTGGTGCGGAAATGGAAGCGATGACCATCAGCGGTGGCGAAGTTTCGCTGGCAGTGCCGCAGAACCGCCCAGCCCTGATCGCGGCTGGCTCCGTCATTCGTTTTCAAGCCGCGCGGCGAGGATGTCGGTGTTATGTGGCAATGGCCGGAGGCGTCGATGTGCCGGTCGTGATGGGCAGTCGTTCCACGCTGCTGCGTGCAGGATTTGGCGGCCACTGCGGTCGTGCATTGATTGCCGGAGATGAACTGCCAGTGGGAGTGCCAACGCATGCTGGTCGTGAAATACACAGCCGACTATCGGCGTTGTCATCCATGTCCGTCATTCAGCCTCGCTGGTTCGTTCGTCCTGTGGAGCTGCCAAATTCGAATTTGGCAACGTTGCGAATTATAGCTGGTGCGCAAACGGCTTTGTTGAAGTCGTTGTCGCTTGAACGGCTGCTGGATGCAAGTTTTCGGGTTTCGTCACAGTCTGATCGAATGGGCTATCGACTGACGGATCAACCATTGGCACTCGATCGTAGCGAAGATCTGCTGTCGGAAGGAGTTGTTTCTGGAACTCTCCAGCTTCCGCCCGACGGCAACCCAATTCTGTTGATGGCAGACTGCGCGCCAACTGGAGGCTATCCTCGCATCGGGCATGTAATTTCGGCTGATATGGGGATTGCCGCGCAGTTGAGACCAGGCCAGGCGGTAAGATTTGAAATGGTGTCGCTCGATGAAGCTCAGCGATTGTTTATGCAGCAGCAACAGACGTTTCAGAATGCCCTGACTATGGCAGCGCTCGTTAGATTCCGCCCTTGTGTGTGAGCCGAACGCGCTAGCGTCGGGTTGTTCGCGGTAAAACCACGGTTCGTGCCGAATCCCGAATCGCAAAACGCAAAACGCAAAAGGGAAAAGGGAAAAGGGAAAAGGGAAAAGGGAAAACGCTAAAACGCGAAGCCCGAGGCTAGCGCCTTCGGCTCAGGCATGGACTAGCAAAAATGCCCGTCCGACTCGCATACTGGAACTCGCCACGTTATCCTGTTGCGACCCCGGGGACCTCGTTCATTCGCGCGAAACACTGATCGGCGAAGAATGAGTCCTGACGATTCCCCGATCACCACCCACAGGAGTTCAGGCATGTCGAAGAAAAGTTCACAGGTTCCTCGTCGGCAGTTTTTGAAAGCTTCCGTCGCTGCGGCTGGCGCAGCGATCATGGCTCCGACCATCATTCCCAGTTCCGCATTGGGACGCGATGGATTTGTTGCTCCCAGCGAACGCATAGTTGTCGGCGGTATCGGGATCGGTAACCGCGGGACATACGACCTTGGCTGCTTCCTCGAACAAAAGGACGTGCAGTTCGTTGCTGTCTGTGATGTGAAAGAAGTTCGACGTCTGGCTGTGAAGAAGAAAGCTGACGAACAGTACGGCAACGAAGACTGCAAAATGTATGGCGATTTTCGCGAACTTCTCGACCGCAGCGATATCGATGCGGTATTGATTGCGACCGGACCTAACTGGCACGCCACGATGGCCATGAATGCCGCTCGGGCAGGCAAGGATATGTACTGCGAAAAGCCGGTGACGAAGAACATCGCTCAAAGTCTGATCCTTGCGGAGACCATGCGACGAACCGGTCGAGTTTTCCAGGCGGGAACTCAGCGACGCAACTTGCCGCACTTTGCGTTTGCCTGCGAACTGGCTCGCACAGGGCGCCTTGGCAAGCTCAAGAAAGTGTACGCTCATCCTGCTGGCATGCAGGCGATGATGAGCGGCTGGCTTCCGGCTGAAACCGAGCCTGACAAAAATATGGTCGATTGGGATATGTATCTCGGCCCAGCGGCATGGCGTCCGTTCAATGCCAAGTTGCTGGATGGATTTAACTTTGAAAAGGGCGGGGGTCTTGTCGGTGGCGGAGTTCTCGAATGGGGCTCGCACTGCGTCGATCTCTGCCAATGGGCCGTCGATGATTGCGCTCCACCGGTGGAATACGATCCACCGAAAGATGGTGAACTTGTGGCTCGGTACGAAAACGGCACTGAGTTGATTTTTCGTGAAAAAGGCTGGATTCCGCTAGGTTCCTGCCCCGTGAGATTCGAAGGCGAAACCGGTTGGGTCGAAGCTGGCGATAGCGGCAAGCTTGTGCTGAGTTCACCGGAATTGCTGGCTGGGCGAACGGTGGATGAGATCGGCGGTTATCCCGCGACGTATCATGTTCGCGACTTTCTGGATTGTGTGAAGACTCGCAGCAAACCGAAAGGCAATGCCGACGCCGCCTGCAACGCGCACATCGCGTGCCACGCGGCGAACATTGCACTGCACTTGGGACGGCAGGTGAAATACGACAACACGACGCATCAGTTCGTGAACGACGAGCAGGCCAATCGTCTGCGGTCTGAAGCTCTGCGAGAACCATGGCGCGTTTGAGTTGAAAGGCGAGCGGCCTGAATAGAGGCCGCCAATTCTCGTTCCGGGGCTCCAGCCTTGGAACGTAATGCGCAGGAGGCTCCAGCCTCCAGCAAAAATCCGGGAGGCAGGAGCCTCCAGAGCAGTGTGTTCCGAGGCAGGAGCCTCGGAACAAGTTGCGAGTTCACTCAAAGCACTAACTCCCTGGCGCAGTCCTTTAGCCAATCCGATTTTTCTCCATTACCATTTTGGATTCTATAACCATGAAAATATTCTGCTACACCACACTCATAATGACTCTCACGCTGTCGTCGTTGCACGCATTCGACGGCCCCGACGCATCGCCCGAAAAGGAACAGGAGCTGCTTGCCGTACTGCGATCCGACGCAGCACCGGCCGACAAAGCCATTGCTTGTAAGAATCTGGCGATCTATGGCTCCAGCGAATCTGTCGCGGATCTTGCGAAACTGCTGGCCGATCCTCAGTTGTCCTCATGGGCTCGGACTGCTCTGGAAGCCATTCCCGGCCAAGCCACTGACGATGCATTTCGAACCGCCACCGAATCACTGGAAGGCAAACTTCTGGTCGGCACGATCAATTCCATCGGAGTCCGGCGCGACGCCAACGCCGTTGAAACGCTGACACCAAAGCTACAACACGGCGACGTGGAAGTGGCATCCGCCGCTGCTGTGGCACTGGGCCGTATCGGAAACGCTGCTGCGGCTGATTCACTTCGTAAATCGCTCGCCGCCGCACCCGCAAATGTCCGCACGGCTATTGCTGAAGGCTGTATCCTTTGCGCAGAAGCACTTGCGGTTGAGGGCAAATCAGCCGATGCTGTCGCGTTGTACGACGAAATCCGCAAGGCCGATGTGCCAACGCAGCGTATCGTCGAAGCCACACGCGGAGCAATTCTGGCTCGCGGTCAGGATGGAATTCCATTGCTCGTGGAGCAGTTTCAGTCCACCGATCGCATCATGTTTCGTCTGGCATTGCAGACGGCTCGCGAATTTCCCGGCAGCGAAGTGGATGAAACTCTCGTCGCTGAGTTGAATAGCGCGACTCCGGATCGAGCGGCCTTAATTGTTCAGGCGATGGCCGATCGTCCTGACACAGTTGTCCTTGCAGCCGTGTTGAAAGCCGCAGAAGTTGGCCCAAAAGAGGTTCGCTTGTCAGCGATTGATGCACTTGCTCGAGTTGGAGATTTGTCATGTCTCGATTCATTGCTGAAGATAG
>JBDNFT010000998.1:0-3147 GCA_041689695.1 Planctomycetaceae bacterium
GGCGAAAGTCCAGCCCGGCAGGCTGGACCTACCAAATCCCTCGCACTTTCCGTCCGCAGACACGCTAAACATCCTGGGGTACTTAGAGTATAAAGCCGCTCCGTGAAAAGGTAATTGATCTCGAAAGTCACATCAGGAAAAACTATGGCTGGCCCATCACTTCAACGCACTGTCGTGGCGGAATTCATCGGCACATTTCTGCTGGTCTTCTTTGGCTGCGGAGTGGTACATTCCGCAGTGCTGACCGGCGCGCAGAGTGGACTGTGGCAAGTGGCCATTGTCTGGGGGATTGCCATCATGCTGGCGATCTATGCGGTTGGTGCCGTCAGCGGTGCTCACATCAATCCGGCAATCACGCTCGCATTCGCGGTCTGGCGAGATTTTCCAAAGGCACGTGTCGTACCCTACATCGGGGCTCAACTAGCGGGCGCATTTGTCGCCGCAGCGGCATTGTTCATTTTGTTCGAACCGCATATCGCCGCCAAGGAAGCTTCAAAAGGAATTGTGCGAGGCCAACCAGGCAGCGAAATGACGGCGATGTGTTATGGTGAATACTATCCGGCACCCGGTTCGCTGGGTGATGGTGACGGACCGTACTCGCCGGACGATCATGCGAAACTCAAGTCACGCATGTCTCAAGGCCGCGCGTTTGTCGCGGAAGTTCTGGGAACCATGATTCTGGCGTTCGTCGTTTTCGCAGTGACTGATCCGCGAAACTCAGGTGTACCGATGAGTAACATGGCACCGATTTTCATTGGACTCACAGTGAGCGTTTTGATTTCAGTCATCGCGCCGTTGACTCAAGCCTGCTTCAATCCCGCCCGCGACTTCGGGCCTCGCTTGTTTGCGAGCCTCGCTGGCTGGGGAGCTATCGCATGGCCGGGACTCAGCGATCTCGGCTGGTTGAATGTTTACATCATTGCCCCGACTCTCGGTGCTGTTCTGGGTGGCAGTCTCTACGATTTCTGCATCCGACCGGCTTTTTGTCTGATTAAAGTCGACGGCAAGCCATAGCGGGAGCTCGCCTGTCTCCAAGGCAACCCCGCACCAATCTGTATGGATTGAATCAATTTTTTTGATTATTCGGCCGATATTCGCCTATGGCGGCGGAAGCCACAGTTTCCATCATTTGTGTCACGTCGACTCAAATCCGGTTGCCGCCAGCAAGCGGTCGATTAAACTTGTACTCGCATCTCGAAACGTCATTGAGGGATGGAATTGCTTGGCTTCTTCCTATCACAATCCGAAGCGTCAGCGAGGGATTTGTTGGCACGTCGCAAGAAACGCCAAAACTCAATCCCTCACGTACGTTTCGGGTTATGAAACGGGAAACAGCGCGACTTCAAAACTCACGCTTCGGGTTACGATGAAAGCGACAGCCTGTCAGCGGCGGGGTGCTCCATGATGCGGCATACCGGAGACTATCTGTTGGGAACAATGTTCCTGGCGGCAGCTCTGATTCTACAACTTCCTCAAGCGCCCGTGCATTCCGCCGGAAAGTCGCCCCGCCATCACGGCCTCGCAGATGTTGCGGTCAACGAATCACCAACCCAAAACAAATCCCGGACACGACTTCCACTGGCCGCCGAAACACCATCACCGTCTGTGAATGCGGTGCTCACCAATCTGCCGCGCGGCACGCGAATTATCGTCGGCAGCCTTGATATGACAGGCGGCAGGCATCAAATTCGACTCACGTCCAGCAACGACGGTTCGTCGAACAACAAGTCTGTCGCCGTAGCTCGATTCACGACCGAAAGCATCGCTCGACGCCAGACGCCAGAAACACTTCGCAGCCTGGCGTCTCGAACGCATTCTGCCCGAGACCCCCATTTTGTACAAACGGCGGCTTTTGAACTGCAGCCTGACGACAACACATTTCGCCCCAGCATTTCTAACGCAGCCTACCGTCGAACCAATGACACATTTTCAGCAAGCGCCGGACTCCTGAACGCGAACCAGTCCTCGCCGACTTCAATAGCCGCAATTGAACAGTCGCCTCGAGTGTTCCTGCTGCCACACTTCAGTAACACTGGTACGATTCACAAACCCGGAGAATGCCTGGCGATTGCTGAAGGTCCGCGAGTCCGAGTGTACGTGGATCAAAGCCTGCCACAGGCCCCGTCTTCTGATTTGCTGCAAGTCTGGTCGGAACGTCTTATCTCCGCCGTAGAATTCAAAGCTCTTCCGATTGTCGAAACATGGATCGGTCCGGTAAGCGACATCGACCGCAATGAAAAGCTTTCAATCGTTGTCACGGATCTCGATCAGTGTCGTGATAATTCTGCTGGCCGGGCACCGATTCTCGGATGCATTCGCGAGAGCGACTTTTGCCCTGAATCCGATTTTTGCGGCGACATTGTGTACATCGACCGGAACATCTTCGAACTGCCTGCTATTGAAGTGCATGGCTTACTGACACATGAAATCGCTCACGCAGCAATTTGCTCCTTGAACCATGCAGCCACGCTGATCCCGCCTTGGCTGAATGAAGCAGTCTCGCATTTTATCGAATTGCAGTGCTCGAACGACACCTACACTTCATCCCATGCAGCACCGGAACTCGTGACAGAAAACTTTCAACGGCGGATTGACGCTTTCCTCGCACGCTCCGGCGGCAGCCCGATTGTGGCATCGGAACATGTTCTGAATTTGGAAGAACGCCGCAGCGGAAGCCGAGGTGCCGCGACACTGTTTCTTGCGCCGCTGATCTCGACGCCGCACGACCTTCAAACGCTGCTTCGAAGCGACGAGGCCTTGAAAGATCGAATCGAAGATCTCGCCAAGGAACCTTTTGCGGATAACTTCAGAAGCTGGACACTGGCGATCTCAGCAACCACCAATGACGCGGATCGGCTGAGTGTCGAAAAGATTGCCCCGGACTTCGAAAGTAAACACTGCTCCCTACTCGGCACCGCATTTCACTGTTTTGAATGTTCCGACGATATCGCGACAGTGGTTCTGACCTCTGATGAATCGGCGCAACTGCAAATCTCAATCATAGAGCCTGGCGTTCGAGACACCCACATTGCCGAATCAAAGCGTTAGTCGCCTGTAGAATGTGGCAGATCGGTAGCGAAACTCGTCAAGAGTTTCGGCCAGCTAAGCAGCTAAGCAATTGCCGAAACTCTTGACGAGTTTCGCTAC
>JBDNFT010000999.1:0-2786 GCA_041689695.1 Planctomycetaceae bacterium
ACCAGGAGAACCAGCCTTTTTCTTTGTTGCTCATTTCCTTGCGGAGCTCGGCATCCTTGAGGGCGTTGTTTCCCTCGAAAATGATGTTGCGAATCTCGCTTTTGGCTCCTTCTTCGACCACGAAGACGAGGTCGGCGTAGCCAGGGCGTTGCGTGGCCTGGAGACGATGGCTCACGCCGACGTCGGGATAGCCGTAGCCGAGATAAAGTTTCTCGATATTCTTGCGCGCCTTGATGATTTGCTCGTCGCTGAGGATCTGGCCGATCCCGAGCTTGGTTTCATTGGCGAGTTTCTTTCGCTGGCCGGTATGTTCAAAGCCAACCCGCTGTACGCAGCACTTGCCACAACCGGTGTCGTGCTGGGGGCTTGGTATCTGCTGACGGCCGTGCAGAATGTATTCTTTGGGACGCTCAAAGAACCACATCAGCACGGTCATGGCGACGACGAAATTATGGACATGAATCCTCGCGAGTTCCTCGCACTGGCTCCGCTGATTGTGCTATGCCTGTGGATCGGTGTTCGTCCGGCAGGCTTGATTGAGATCATCGAACCGGATATCAAAGCTGTTGCCGGTTTGTTCGACGTACAGAGGATAAGTCCCAGTGTTGCTTTGGTCGAAAGTAACACGATTGAAATGTCAAAACGTTAATTTGTCATAGTCTAAGTTCATCCAGGGATTTGTCCCGTGCCTCCATATCAAGCTATCAATCAGGCCGCTGGTCTGATTATTCCTGAGATCATTCTGCTGGCGACCGTCTGCATCATGTTTCTTGCCGGGCCGTTTCTTGTCAGCGAAACTGGCAAGGCACCGGAAGGTCTCCGGCATCGCTGGGGAATTTTGTCGCTGCTGGCGCTGGCCGCTGCCATGTTTGCGTGGGTGAAGGCTCCCATCATGGATGCTGGAGCAGGTCCGTTTCGCCCGGATGAATTCGTATGGTTTGTGCGCGGCATCTCATTGGTATTCGGCATGTTGCTGACACTTGTGCTCTGGGATCAGATCGACGATGGACACGCTGCGGAAGCTCATGCCTGTTTGCTCGCCATTCTTGCAGGTGCCAATTTCGTCGCGCTGGCAAACGATCTGGTCGGCGTATTTCTGGGACTGGAGATGGTCAGCATTCCGACCTACATCCTGCTCTATCTGGCTCGGCGCGACTGGATGACAAATGAAGCGACCGTCAAATACTTCTTGCTGAGCATCTTTTCGTCGGCGTTCGTGCTTTACGGTTTGAGCTGGGTGTTCGGGATTGCGGGAACCACCAATCTCACGGCGATCACAGAACGAATCGTGGCCGCCCCTGCCACGTCGAATCTCGGCATGTTTCGTCTGGCGATGGTTTTGATTATCGCTGGTCTGAGTTTTCGAATCACGGCCGTACCATTTCACTTTTACGCTCCGGACGTGTTTCAGGGCGTGACCACATCCTCCGCTGCGATGTTGTCGTTCGTGCCAAAAGTTGTTGGCTTTACCGCGTTGCTCAGACTGCTGCCGGTTTGCTTTGGCTCCGCAAACTTCACCGACTGGATGCCCGTAGGTGCTATCCGCATCGTGTTGGTGGTCCTCGCCATTCTGACGATGTTCGTCGGCAATCTGATGGCGTTGCGACAGACGAACATCATGCGACTGCTGGCCTATTCAAGCATCGCGCATGCGGGTTACATGCTCGTCGGCTTGACCGTCGGCAACGCAGCGGAAAACAGTGGTGTTGCCTCATTGCTGTTCTATCTTTCGATGTACGGAATCATGACCATCGGCTTGTTCGCTCTGATTACCGCCGCTGGTTCGTTCGCCCGGCCACTGCGATCACTGTCAGATCTGGCGGGGCTGAGTAAAAGTCATCCGTCGATTGCACTGATGATGGCCATCTGCCTGATCGGACTCAGCGGCCTGCCACCAACAGGCGGTTTTCTGGCGAAGCTGAATCTATTCGTCGCGGCATGGTCAGAAGGCAGTTCCGACGGTCGTCTGCTGGCCATCGTGCTTGCCGTCAACGCGGTGATTGCAGCCACCTATTACCTGCGAATGATCTCAGCCATGTATTTCGAACAATCCACTGTCGTGCGTGGTCCTTCGCGTCAGCCTGCTGCCTGGATCGCAGGCTGTGTCTGTGCGGTGGCGACGCTTGTGTTGTTCGCGGTGCCTCAACCGCTGATGGATGCTGCCATCCGAGCGTTAAATCATCACTGACCCTTGGCAAAAGTTGCGCCGTCCATGCGACGGCGCAACTTTGTTCGCGAAGCATCGTGGCCATACCAACGAATCCCAACGTGGCGGCAAATATGATTCATGCTGCTGGCTGCGATTTTCAGGTTGGATAATGACATCGGTACGCGGAGCGGCTAGAATTCCGGAGATCCGTGTTCCCTTCGAAGGTGTCTATGATGAGTTCGGTATCGATCCAGAATGAAATCGAATACCCTGAATCCAATGGGAAGCCCATGGGCGAGACTGATCTGCATCGTGACTGGATGGTTGGTCTGCTGGAGATTTTTCGGCAGCGATATGCCGGGCAGCAGGTTTATATCGCAAGTGACCTGCTGCTCTATTTTGTCGAAGGCACACCAACAAAGTATGTCGTGCCGGATTGCTTCGTCGTTCTGAACTGCAATCCTCAACGCCGCCGCACTTTTCAGACGTGGAAAGAAGGACGTGTGCCGGATGTTGTGTTTGAAGTCACGTCACGAAGCACAAGTTCGGTCGATTACATCGACAAACTGACGATTTATGAACAGATGGGCGTTCAGGAGTATTTCCTCTACGACCCGACAGCCGATTATCTGGACCC
>JBDNFT010001000.1:0-4250 GCA_041689695.1 Planctomycetaceae bacterium
ACGCCAGCAAATGCAGGCTGCCAGTCGAGGTGATATCACGGACGTCAATCTTGCCGATACATGGCGATCCATCATCGAACGCCTTTTTGAGAAGGAATACAGCTTCGACGAAGGCGTTTATGGTGATCTTGATGAATTCAGTGAAAAGGTCGCCTACTACTTTCATTCGTGCCTGCAAGCCACCGAAGCCAGAGCTGGCGCGGTGCAGGCCATGACAGACATCGCCAGTAACGAACTGCTGCAGGGATTTTTGTCCGACGGTCAGTCGTTTACGCTGGTGCAGACATTGCGTGCGTTGTCGATGCAAGGGCCGCTGCCGCCACTCTATGAACTTTTTCGACCGCAAACGCTGATACTTTCAAGCAGTATTGGGCTGAAGAAGCCATCACGATCTTTGTTCACCTATGCTGTCGATCAGTTAAGATCGGTCGGCATTCAAGCTCAGGAAGTTTTGCATATCAGTTGTCGACTGACGACTGATCTTGTTCCCGCACGAGCGGCCGGAATGAAAACCGCATTGCTGGTTGCGGAGAAATCCGGATTGCAAGTCGATGCCACGGTACTCAAAGATCCCACCAAAAAGCCCGATCGTTTGCTGACTGATCTCAGCCAGCTATGTCCGATGCTGTTCGGTGCCTGATCTGAAATTCAAAGGCCGAACGCCAATCGTCCCGCCACTACAAAGTTTCTGCAGTGACAAGATCCACGGGAGTTTCTTTATCCTGCGGCGTCGCGTTCGTATCCTGCAACAACTGCAGAGCCAGGTCGATTCCAAAGACGGCGAGCTTATCCCCGTGTTGATCTGCCGTAGCAAGAATCTGACCGTCGCGAATGGCCTGTTGCACGGCTGAGATATTGTCAAAGCCAACGACCAGCACATCTTTTCGGTCTGCCGCTCTTGTTGCGGCAATCGCTCCAAGAGCCATACTGTCGTTGCAGGCAAGTATGGCCTTGATTTCGGGATGCGACGTCAGCATACCAGCCGTTGTTTGATTCGCGACGCTCATTTCCCACTGAGCCGACTGCGAATCGACAATTTTGATTCCTGCAGCCTGCATTGCATCTTCAAACCCCAGCTTGCGTTGTTGTCCGTTAAATGATGACTGAACACCTTCCAGGATAGAAACGGCATCGCCCGCAGCAAGCCTGGTTGCCAGGAACTCCCCGACCTTCTTCGCGCCGACACGATTATCAGGCCCCACAAACGGCACGGCGAACCTGGCATTATTCATTGCTGTGGCATTGAGTTGATTGTCAATATTCACGACAACAATTCCAGCATCGTGAGCACGCTTCAAGACAGGAACCAGAGCTTCAGAATCCGCTGGAGCAATCACAATCGCGTCCACACTTTGAGCAATCATTTGCTCAACCAGCGACACCTGCGCGCTGAGGTCGGTTTCGTCGGGTATTCCGTTGACGATGAGTTCGTATTTTTCCGGATTCTCCTGAGCATGTATTGAAGCTCCATCTGCCATGGTGGAAAAGAATTCATTGGCCAGCGACTTCATGACCAATGCAATTCGGACTTTTCCAACGCGGGCTACCCTTGCCTGCGATTTCATGGGTGAATTCACATTAACTTCTGCGGTCACCGAGGCATCTTTCGCCTCTCTGTCGGTCGCAGTGTCCGTGTCCCCGCATCCACCGAGCGTGCAGATTAAAAGCGTCGCGCAGAAGATCCGAACGAAGAACGGGAAAATAAATGATTGGGAGATGTTGCGGCACATCGCAGAAGTACTTTGAAAAAGAAACGAGAGTGACTGCATACAGCTTGCCAGGAAACAAAGTACGTCAGCCCTTCCAGGCTGACATTGTTCTTCTTCGTGTCAGGCTAGAAAGCCTGACGTACGTTTCGGGACCTTATTTGATCGATCATAGGATCAGTTGTCGTCAATTTGTGAATGATTTCCAACCATCTTCTCTGGCGTACAGATAAACAGCCACTTACTTCTGCAGAGCGTCGAATTCGCTGAGCTTCAGCCGGACGCTTAAGATGTATGGCATCTGATTGGCGGACCAATGGCCGTAGGTCGTCGTGACGATGCCGCCTTTGCCGTGGCCTTTGGGATAGACACACAGCATTGTCTTGCCGTCTTCGAGCAACACGGTCGTCGGATGGCCAAGGTATTGGCCTTGTTCGTGATCAACAACGACTTGACGATAGAACTGATCGTCGAGATCGATGTAGGGAATCGAATACGGAAGATCGCCTGCAAATGCGATGCAGGGCCAAAGCAGAAAGGTTGCAAAGACGGTTGTGAGTAGACTGTGAGACGTAATGACGATAGAGAACCTTTCATTCGTTGGAATAACAAGCCTGCAGGGTATCGACAGGCTAAGTCATCACATTTGTACCGGCGGGCTGACACCCGCCGCTCGCCGATACCTTGTTGAAACTGATCGTTCGGAACACCGCGACGCCTATTCGTCCGTCTTGGCAGATTTTTTTGCAGCTTTCTTTCCGGCCTTCTTTGGTGTTTTCTTCGCGGCACTTTTGGTGGCCGTCGTCGTGTCGGACTTCGCGGGAGATTTTTTTGCAGCGGTCTTTTTCGCCGCGCCTTTCCGGCCCCCGCCTTTCTTGCCTCCACCCTTTGCAATTTTGTCTGCCAGCCATGTGACGGCTTCTTCCATCGTGATGGTCGAGATATCCGTATCCTTGGGAACTGTGGCGTTGGTTGTTCCATGCTTCACATACGGACCAAACTTGCCTTCGAAGATCTGCACCGGGGCTTGATCTCCGGGATGATTGCCGATTTCGCGTAGTGGCGTCGGGGCGGCTCGCTTCTTGGTGTTGCGGAGCAGTTCGACGGCGGCATCCATCGTGATGTTCAGGACGTTATAGGTCTCGCCTTCGAACTCATAAGTATGCGTCTTCTTTTCGAAACTGCCAAAGACTTTGTCGTGAGTCACGTAGGGTCCGAAGCGGCCGATGCCCGAGTTCACTACCTTATCGGTGAGTGGATGTTTTCCAATTCTGCGCGGAAGAGCCAGCAGATCGATGGCGGTCGGAAGATCGATATTCATGACATCAAAGCAATTTGGAATACCGCAACGTTTTGGCTTTGTACCGTCATCTTTCATTTCGCCCAGTTGAAGATACGGACCAAACGGTCCGCGCATCTGAAAGATGGGAAGTCCTGTTTCGGGGTGCATGCCAAGAGACTGCGGCCCGCGTTGCTTCTCGGTGATCAGACGCTCGGCGATTTCGTTCGTGATATCACCCGGTGCGATGCTGTCAGGAATTGAAGCAGTGACTTTTTCTTCGCCTTCAACGCGTTCGAAGTAAGGGCCGTACTTTCCGACTCGAACTGACGCCTCGAGACCATCGATTGTCAGCGTACACGCTTCGCGCGGATCGATGTTGCCTTCTTTGTGTTTGACTTGTTCGTCTAAACCTTCGCTGCCCGTATAGAACTGACGAAGATACGGCAATCGCTCAGCAGTACCTGTCGCGATGTCATCCAGCGTCTGTTCCATGCCAGCGGTGAAGCCGAGATTCACCAGGTTTGGAAAATTGTTCTCCAGCAGTTTCGTCACGGCCATCGCTGTAAACGTCGGCACAAGCTGGTTGCCGTTTTTGCGGACGTAACCGCGATCCTGAATTGTGCTTAAAATGCTCGCATAGGTACTCGGGCGACCAATGCCCTCCGCTTCAAGGGTTCGCACCAGCGTCGCTTCTGTGAATCGCGCAGGGGGTTTGGTTTCGTGCGAAATCGCATCGACTTTCTCGCAGTTCAGCACGTCCTTTTCGGACAGCGGCGGCAATGAAGAATCCTGATCTTCGATCGCCGCATCCGGATCATCTGAGCCTTCAACATAGGCGCGGAAGAAGCCAGCGAATTCTACAGTACGTCCGGACGCACGGAATTCTGCGTCATCGACTTTAATAGTCACAGTGTCGAAACGCAGAATCGCGTCTGCCATTTGACTGGCCATCGTACGTTTCCAGATCATCTGATACAGCTTGTATTCAACACCCGACAGTCCCAGTTCATCGGCGGTGTTCATTTCTGTACCAGCCGGACGAATGGCTTCGTGAGCCTCCTGCGCGCCTTTGGATTTGGTGGTGAACTGACGCGGGGAAGGGCTGAGATAATCTTTACCGTAAAGGTCGTCCACTTTACCGCGCGCCGCCGTCATCGCTTCGCCGCTTAGGCTGACGCTGTCGGTACGCATGTAAGTGATGTGCCCGTTTTCGTAGAGTCGTTGAGCCGTCTGCATTGTCTGCCGAGCGGTCATGCTGAGCT
>JBDNFT010001001.1:0-3913 GCA_041689695.1 Planctomycetaceae bacterium
CGAACCAAGTGTGCTTGCAGACACATCGGATGTGCGCGGCGAATTTATCGCAGTTCTGGGCGGCCGGCCCTGCGGCACACTCACCAAGGCCGCATCCAGGCGAGGCCAAGACAGGGGGAGGAACTGATCGCGTTCAGTTCCAGGCATCAGAAGCATTCAACCAGTCCGGCGTGCATCTAAGAGGATGCCAGCCTGTCGAGCTTCGCTTAGATTGATGCTCACTTCAGATCGATGAACAGAAACACTTCGAGGGGCCGTGATACCCAAGCGCACTCGACCTCCCTTGGTGTCGATGACCTGGACTCGGATGCCGTCACCAATGATGATTTCTTCGCCAGTTTTTCGAGTCAGTACGAGCATGTTGAATCCTCCGTGAATAATTTTTTGAAAGAGTTTAGACTGTCGGTTGTGGGACAACTCCACCCCTTGAGCAAGACCCGCAAGTTCATGCGCAGCATGTGTCCCTGGATAGTCACTGCATCTCCTGTTCCGCATCGGCAATTTCGGCCGATGTAAAAAAACATTGGTAAAACCTGAATTGCGGGACACGTTTCTGGTCGCTCAGCGACCAAATTCATTTTGGCCGGTCGTTCAGAAGTCATCGCATGGGACGGATTCGCTGTTTGTGGAGTTGGCGGCAACAGATGACTGCTGATCTCAAGACTCGGCCGCTGCGGTCGCGGTATTATGAAATCGGATCGAACCGCCCGTTCTTTTTTCAAAGCTCCGCTTCATTGCTGGGATCGCCGTGCAAACGAGGGATGCCAGCCAACACGCTCCGCTAATCGAGCGGACCCGAAATCTCCAGCAGATCGATCGCCGGCGAACCATTACAGAAGATTGTCGCCATGCGTCCGTAAGTGATCTGGCCTTCTTTCATCTGCAGTGTTTTTACCAACCCCGGGCCTGCCGTGAAGCGAATGATGGCACCGAGATCCACGTGACGCAGAACATTGTGCTGAATGAGCACTCGACCCAGCGGCGTAATTCCTGCCAGGATTTCTTCTTTGACGCTCTTGGTCACATATTCAAAATTGAAACGAACGTAGCCAAGTTGCACCATCTTTTCCGTGCCGTTTTTTTTTAGCAAGCTTCGTCGCAGATAGAGCTCATTTTCAAAACGACTATCGATCACAATGACTTCCACTGCGCACTTGTGAAAGGATTCCATTGTGATTGTCATGTGATGTTCATGTACCAACATCTGACGATAGGGTTCTGGCGTTGCTTCCTTGGCGACATGCTCCGCCTTCAGATAAAGCGGTTGCCCTTCCGGTTCTGGAAACATGCTCACAAGTTCTTCAAGTTCGATGATCGGATTCACGTTGAATTACCCTAGTGCTTTTTCACAGCCCAAAAGTAGGTTTGAGCGGTAGTGGGGTTCGCCAGAATTCCCTGCAAGCTACGACACGGCAATGGATTTCCGGCGAAATCCATTACCCTGAAAAGCGTTGTATAAGTAACAGCCGTCGATGTCTAATCAATCCTTCACGGCGATCGACGCTGACGCCGTTCCATCGCTTTTCTGTAGACCGAGACATATTCCTGAGCACTGCGATTCCATGACCAGTCGCGCGACATTCCATTGCGGACAATTTGTTTCCAGACGTCAGGCATGCGGTAATACGAGACAGCTTTCTCAATTGTTTCCGCGAGCAATTCTTTTGAGTAGTCGATAAACACGAAACCTGTCGCTGTCTGCAGCGATTCCGATTCCGATTCGAAGTTCTCCACCGAATCCGCAAGTCCGCCAACTTTACGAACGATCGGAACAGTGCCGTAACGCAGGCTGTACATCTGATTCAGCCCACACGGCTCAAAGCGACTCGGCATCATAAACATGTCCGCACCGGCCTCGATCTGATGTGCGAGAGATTCATCGAAACCAATCTCGGCGGCGACCTTGCCTGGATAACGGCCTGCGAGTTCACGAAGTTGCCCTTCGTAAAACGGATCGCCCGTGCCAAGAAATACTAACTGAAGATCCTGTGCCAAAATTCGCTCCGCCGCGGCGGTGATCAAATCGAAACCTTTCTGATCGGCCATGCGTGAAACCATTCCCAGAATCGGCACGTCCGCGCGTTCATCAAGGCGCATGCGTCTTTGCAGATGAGCTTTGCATTGAGGCTTACCGTCAGCAATCGTGCTGATGGAATAGCGTGCTGGAAGATGTTGGTCTGTCTCGGGATTCCACACATCGTCATCAATGCCATTGAGAATCCCCACAAGATCATCACGACGATACAACAACAATCCTTCCAATCCATAGCCGCCTTCTGCAGTACAGATCTCAGTTGCGTATGTGGGACTCACAGTTGTAATCTGGTCGGCAAAAGCGATGCCCGTTTTCAAGAGGTTCAGGTCGCCCCAGGCTTCCATTTGATTCTGATTGAAGTGTTTCCAATCCATGCCGGTCAGCGGCATGTCGAAGTGCCAGAATCGCCCCTGATAGGCCATGTTGTGCAGCGTCATCACGCTTGCTGTACGTTCGAAACCCGGACGTCCATTGTACTGCGTCTGCAACAGTCCATTGATAAGTCCCGTTTGCCAGTCGTTGCAATGTATCACGTCCGGCCGAAGAATCATCTGGCGGCTGATTTCCATTACGGCCCGACTGAAGTACGCGAAGCGTTCGCAGTTGTCCACATACGCGTGGCCATGTTCCTGGTAGAGTTGGCGTCGATCAAAGTATTCAGGCTGGCGAACCAGCAACACGCGAACATTGCAATCCGGCAGTGTTGTCCAGTTCAGCGTTCCGGGAACGACACGCCCGTTCATGGGGATTGAAAACCGCAGGCCCGTATCTGCAATGGGCGGCAGAGAGGAATTGTTCTGCCTAAGCTGATAGTAGTCCGGCAGAAACAAAGTGACGTCATGGCCAAGCTGATCGAGCGATTTTGCAAGTGTTCCGGCGACGTCGGCAAGTCCGCCAGTTTTGGAAAACGGCACAGCCTCTGATGCAGCGATGATAACACGCAGTGATTCTCGTGGACTGGCCATACATACGTCTCAGGAAACAGGATCGTTCGGTTACGTCATTTCTCGTCCATGAAACGTCGCATCAGAATGCGTAAGCGCATTGTCGGAAGGGAGCACCCATTGACTTGCGGAGCCTCCCGGGAGAATCAGGGTAACCTTCGAAAAATCTTCGGATCAAAACGGTTGTTTCGAAGATTCCGAGGACCTCAAATTGACTCTTCGCCCCAGCGTTCCGTCAGAGTATGCTCGACATGCAAATGGTCAAGGATCCTTGCAACAACAAAGTCGACCAGGTCAGCAATCTGTTTTGGCTTATGATAAAAGCCCGGCATGGATGGCATAATCGTCGCTCCAGCCTTTGAAATACGCGTCATGTTCTCCAGTTGAATGAGACTCAGCGGTGTCTCACGCGGAACCAGAACCAAAGGTCGCCGCTCTTTCAAATGGACGTCGGCAGCTCGTTGAATCAGGTTTGTTGATGCGCCGGTAGCGATTGCGGACAGCGTTCCCATGGAACACGGGCAAATGACCATTCCACTGGTGCGAAATGAACCGCTGGCGATTCCTGAGGAATAGTCTGACGTTCCGTATGCTCGAATTGAACCTTGCGCCGACGTCGATGCTGAGTTGACCAACGGGCGAAAGCCCCACGTGCTGGCAATCGGTCCCGCCAATGTTTTGTCTATCATCGCTGACCACTCGGATGACGATGCACCATTGCCCGGAAACTCTGCCTCCAGTTCGCGCGCCATCACCTGCCGTGCCGAACCGCTCACGACCAGATGCAATTGTTTCCCTGCGGCCAGCAGCACTTGTGCCAGGCGGAGCGCATAGGCAGAACCACTTGCTCCCGTGACTGCCAGCACGACGTTGTTTTGACTCATAAATGTCTTCGGTCGGGATTCTAAAAGTACGTCAGGCTTTCCAGCCTGAC
>JBDNFT010001002.1:0-3054 GCA_041689695.1 Planctomycetaceae bacterium
ACAAACATGGTGGCATCACGGCGAAAGCCTGTTCGATCGACTGGTCGCCGAGTGTGGTCTCGATCCTCCCACTGAATCCCGGCTCAACAAGCTCGTCCCGCTCCCGAAAACTGCCTGAAAATTCAGCCGGTGTGGATTCTTGCGCGGAAATGGACGGCTACGCCCCAGTTTCCTCAGTGTGATGAGTTTCAATGCAAAGGCGCAGAGGCGCAAAGAATTGTTTCAGTTGCGACTGACACGTGTCGCACTTTGCTGCGAACACGTTGCCCTTTGCGCCATTGCGTCATTGCGCCTTAGCATCTTTGCGTTGAAACCTTCTGCCCACAAATCTTCGGACGAAAACAAACGCTCAATCGTTTGCCGCAGACAGTCAGGTCTACGTGATTAAAAATCTTTGCGAAAAGATTCGAACAGCGTCTTGACGTTTTGCGATTCTGATCGCAGGATGTGAAATGCATTCAGTCGCACGTGGCCCAGTGATTCCAATTCTGGTAGCGGAGAGACGCGAACGTTGAC
Organism: Planctomycetaceae bacterium; assembly: GCA_041689695.1. Taxonomy (GTDB): domain Bacteria; phylum Planctomycetota; class Planctomycetia; order Planctomycetales; family Planctomycetaceae; genus SXXK01. The sequence goes on from JBDNFT010001002.1 coordinate 517, forward strand.
TGTCAACTCTCTGTACAGGTCAGAACCTTCACTAAAGTGATCAATTATCAAAAACCGCCCCTGTCCCCCAAGGGCTTGCGCACATCAAATAACATTTCGCCAAAGACGTTTTTACGCTCTGTGTAGATGATGAGAGATGGATGAATGCTATGCAAAAACCATATCGATGCCCCGAGACTTGGTGGGCCATCATGATGTTCTTTGGTGTGGCCGTGGTTTTCGCCCAAGCCGTGCTGTTATTCTCACTGAGAACTCGGATTACGGAACTGCGACGAGAGGTCGGCATCGCAGTCCAGCTTGCGAAATCTGCATCAGAGAGAGTAGATGAGAATGAATCGGCGTTAGGTGCGTTTATCAAGGATCACGCCGCAAATCACGCCGATTGTGTCATCGGCAGAGACGACGTGTTTGCTTAACCAATGGACCAGATGTATCGCATTCTTCCTGACGAGGCTAGTTTTTAAGAATTCGCTTATTGCACTGGGGGTTGGATGACGTGGATTAGCAGGTTGCAGCGTTCGGATAGCTGGGCAATTGTAGGGCGGCTGATTGTGGCGGCTGATTGTGGCGGCAGTTTTGTTCGTTGCCGCAGCGATGAAAGTGTATGGTGTCGTAGTCGGAGTATTGACATTCCCGAGTTTAGTTCTTCCGGTTTGGGTATGAGTTGCTGTAGCGCTAGTTGAGGGCGGGGTGGCTTGGTTCTTAGTGATTCACTCAGACCGAGCCCTGCCGATACTGGCGGCGCTCGTGCTGTTTTTGGCTTTTGCGGGGGTTTCTGGGTTTCTCTGGATTACTGGTGCGAGTGGGTGCGGTTGCTACGGCCCGATCAATCTGCCACTCTCTGCGACTGTGGTGTTAGATCTGGGCTGTGTGATTTTATTGTGGCTCAATCGACAAATCAACTTTGTGCGGCAGGTTGCACATGAATCGCGGATTCTGAAATCCACCGTCGCGACGAGACGAGGTATGACGACGCTTGCATCTGGAGTTTTCGTTCTCGTCTCAGTGCCTTGCCTGTTTGGCACGGAATTTGGACGCGAGCTTCTCAGGTTGCCCGACTGTTTTCGTATCGTGGCTTTGGAATCACATGTCGGAGCGGGGCCGCCAAAGTCTTCGGTGCTTGGGCACGTTACAGTGAACAATGCCTCGCGCGTTCCAGCCCGAATTGTAGGGGCAAACGCAAGTTGTGGATGTATTCGCGTTTCAGAGCTACCGGCATCCATCCCCGCAAACGGCGCAGTTTTAATTGCGTTTTGGATTAATCGTCCAAGCGAGGCGGGAGCTTTTCACAAGGTGCTGACATTATATTTGGATCATCCTGACCAATACTTGGTACAAGCTGCGATCGATGGTCAGGTTGTACTGGCCGATTGAATGGGCAACTCTTTTCTTTGGAGGACTACATGTTCATAACTACTGGATCAAAATTTCTGATGTTGGCGGGCTGGCTCGCAGTCGGCGTGGCGGTTTGTCTATTCAATGTGTCTGAAGTACAAGCACAATACAGCGACCACTGCTTTGACACTCCAAATTGTAATGGTTTCTGCTACAATCCTTCTGCCATTTGTCAACGTGACATGCTTTCGCTCGACTGCGTTTGCAGGAGAGGAATAATTGCCTGATCTTTGCCAAAAGTCGACAGTCAGAAGCTGTGTTCGCAAGTTGCATAAGCCAGTGGTTCCCTGCGAACACGGCTTCTGTGGGTGTGATCCGGCCCCATACTTTTGGGGAATTTCGCTGCCCCTCGAATTATGATTTACGTGGAGGGTTTAACTGGATTGTTTAAATCCACGTTCATTTTGCCGTCTCATCGTAGCTGGCATAAGTCTTGATAAAATCTGTCGCGCCATTCATAAACAAAAATGGCAACATCAATTTTTGGATGCCTTAGGTGTTTCGAAGTAAAAAGCAATTCAGATGCGCGAAATGTCTGTCTTTTGGGATTATGCTTGGATTGCTTCTGCCTCAAATGGTTAAGCCAGCTGCGGCAGACGTTAAGCGTGACATCGCGGCGTTTCTGGCGCCGCGAGTAGAACGTATCCTACGTTCTCATCCGTGTCTCAACTATGAATCGATTGAGAATTCATCCAAGAATGGAAGACAGACTCAACAGTGGACGAGAGTTCGGTCCTGTAGCAACGGTTTCTGCATCTACTCCGGTATTGCGGCAGAGTCAAAGATCCCAGTCGGAGATCCGACCGCTTGGCAACAGCATAAGAGCATTTTAATCCCTGAACGGGATTTCTACACCGTTGAACTATTCAACGACCAGTACTCTGCGAGTTTCATTGACAACAGTCGCTTTGAGAAAGACGGTACTAAGTCACTGGAACGGGTGGAAGCGATGAGCCGTTCGGAAAATCCTCCCGCCCTGAGATTGCTACTTGGAGAAGCAGGTCTTACCGGTACTATTATGGACTTCGTAGCAATTCCATCAACCACTGATTTGGAATTTGTAGAATTAAAACGCGATGGGCGTCCAGTTAGGAGGTTGACGGCGAATGGGAAGTTTCTGCCGAGGATATCATCGTTATATCG
>JBDNFT010001003.1:0-2294 GCA_041689695.1 Planctomycetaceae bacterium
ACAACTTACGTCACGCCGGAACTGGCCATCTGATTCCCACAAACCGCGAATCCGCCCGTTGTTAAGTCTGTTCTTATTGAGTCACCGTATTGGAACCATGCCCTCATTGCATTTTCAACCGGCGTTACCTGAGTGTGAGGGAACTTTGCAGGAATTCATGATTGAATAATCCACTCTCAGCATCAACGCCACCGCAATATTTCCAGCAAGAGTCCGGGAAACAAAGGAGTGTGAATCGGCTTGAATCGTCAGTTCAACTCGACCTACCACTGCTTTAGCCTCAGGCCGAACTGCCCACAGGAACCAATGCGTAACTGTTGCCCCCGCCTCCGACGATGACGATCCAGTGCGGGCCGGGGCGTCTGGGGCCTTTGAGGTTTTGTTCGGCGGTTTCTGAGGTCAGCGGCAGGTGCTTGATGGCGGTTTCGAAGCTGACAACGCACTTGAATGTTGGGATGGCGTTCTTGCAGTAGGACGCAATGAGATTCCGGAATCTCGCGGCGAGACATGCCTTGCTTCTCAAGAGCCGCGTACGTCAGCTGCCTGCCGATGTCGTCGGTCATTTCGATGATGAGTCCAACGGGATCTGAGAGACCGGATTGTTGCATGCGCTCCACCATGTCCGGCCCGTTTTGCGACAACAGATGCCGACGCAGTTCTTTGGATTCCTGTGAGATGCCTTTTTTCATTGGTAACTCGAGTGGAAAGTCGCTTGCGGAAAACTTGGACGTAAAGAATAGCAAACGAAGTCGGTAAATGCCTTCCTTGAAAAACGTCTGAAACGAAAACAGCCTGCAGCTTCGTCGTGAAGCGGCAGGCTGTCGGCATTGATGCGGTTCATGGTTCGCAGGGTTTCAGGATTTCTTCGTTTCCGCTTTGGGTTGCTGAGTTGCCTGATCCTGCTGCGGTTTACTGGGCTTTTGAGGGTTGTGAGGTTTGTGACTTCCGCCGTTGGCCATTGGTTGCGTCCTTCCTGCCTGAATTAAGATGTGATGACTATGCGTAACAGTAACGCATAGTCTGTAGACGTATAGTCTGCAACCTCGCAGAGTGCTTGTCAATTCCGAATTTGGTTTTTTGGCAGGAATGGGCGTGATTCAGTGAATGACATTCGATATCTATTTGGCGCTCGCTTGCGGGAAATCCGGCTCAAAAAAGGTGTTTCACAGGAGGCCCTCGCTTTTGAAGCGGAACTACATCGCACTTACATCAGCAGCGTCGAACGCGGCGAACGCAATGTGTCAATCGTCAATATCGCTCGAATCGCAGCAGCTCTCGATGTGCCAATCCGAGATTTCTTCCCCACCAAGTGAACTCGACGATTGAGTGGATCGTGGGACTCGGCCCCAGTCTGTGAGCAGTCTCGTCACGAAGTCAACTCGGTATTTCATGATCCGCTGGCTGAAAAGCCAAGCTCCTGAGCAAGCTGACGTCGAGCATCTTCGACCGGCATGCCGCCACTCGCTTCCATCTGAGCAACGCCCCGACGAATGGCTTCGAGATCCAGCTGCTGTTTCAGAGCCTCCATGGCTCGCCGGTGAACCTCTTCTTCAACGAGTACATACGTCCGTCGAGAAATGGTGTCCTCGCAGGAAATCCCATCGGGACTCTGCTCAAGTGCCTCTCGTTGTTCGTCGCTCAATTTGACCATGCCGAGATTCTAATTTGGTCAGACCCAACATTCCAGCAATGTTCAACCAACTCGCCGAATCTTCGCTCTATTCAATGGCAGGCTTCAGAAGTTGTTCCGTTCGCTGATAGTACCGTCTGAGCGTATCACGGGATGTCAGGAAGAAGATGGCTTCCACCACGACGAAAGCGGGATCGATCCAGTCGATGTGACAGAGCGTGCCACGGTCGATTCGGTGGCAGATGTAGGCAATGGCCGGGGCAATAAAAGCGTTCGAATAAAACTGGTAGTGGCGGTAATGAATTTCGATCAAAAGGTTGTAGGCATCCACCTTTCCCGGGAGGGCCGAGAAGTCCAGTTCCGGTGCGTGCAGGCCGGTGATGGAATGGATTGAATCCACGCAGGCCCAGCGAATGGCCGTGACAGTCATGCCAACGGCAAGTGATGCCACGGTGAGGTACAGGAAGCCGCTGATGGTTGGTGCGTCCTTCGGAGTCGATGCAAACCAGACTCTGACTGCCGGTGAAAACAGACTGATGCCCCACAGTGCGGTTGCCCCCGGGACAAGGTAGGCAATCAGGACTCCAAAGTTGTTGCTCGTAACGTCTTTCACTCGTCCAAGGTAACTCAGGTCGGGGCGTGGCGCAAGATGGGTTGTGGAGTC
>JBDNFT010001004.1:0-7404 GCA_041689695.1 Planctomycetaceae bacterium
CCATTCGCCATCTTCGATGGTTTCAAAATCTCATTGATTGAATGGGTGTCGCATTTATGTCGGTTCGCAAGCGTATACTTTTCCTCTGCACGGGCAATTCGTGTCGCAGTCAAATGGCAGAGGGATTTCTGCGGGATCTTTACGGCGATCGATTTGAGTCGCTGTCCGCAGGCGCGAAGCCAGCGGGATATGTACATCCTCGCGCGGTGACGGTGATGGCAGAGTGCGGCATCGATATTTCGCATCAGGTCAGCAAATCCATTCACGACTTTTTGCCGTCCAAGGGAACGCCGCCGGATGTTGTGATCGGAGTCTGTTCAACGGCGGATGAAAACTGTCCGATCTTTCCGGCAAATGTCGCACGCTGGCAGTGGCCATTTGATGATCCGTTTCATGCGGCGGGTTCCGATGAAGAACAGATGTCCGAATTTCGCCGTGTGCGTGACGAGATCAAAACTCGCATCGAGAGCCATTTCGCCCTTTAGTTTTAGAATTGACAAAGTAGACGTCACTCTCCGAGTGACGAAGGCCGCTAAACGCGGCCCGTGGCATTCATCACTCGGAGAGTGATGGCTACTACAATCGTAAATCGAGTGCCATAGGGCTCCAGCCTCCCGGTTCATTTGTGCAGGCTGGAGCCTCCGGGCAGTGCGTTCCAGGGCTGGAGCCCCGGAACGCGATGGCTACATAACATGATTGGTTGTATTTTCATTGACACTATCACGACTTCCGCTCAGCTATTGCACCAATGTTCATACGGGCCGTACGGTTGTAGAAGTTATCGACGGGATTACGACCTATTCAGCTCATGTGCAACGCCAACTGGATTTCCCAATGGCGGCTGGCTTATGGCTGTCGGCCAGTGTGGTGCGTGAACTGACGGAGAGTCCCGAACAGTTGGAGCAACTGGCGCAGACTTTGTGGCAACATGACCTGTGCTGTTACACGCTGAATACATTTCCGTTCGGAGATTTTCACAGCGATCGCGTCAAGGAGCAAGTCTATCTTCCCGATTGGGCTTCGTCAGCTCGCATTAATTTCACCGAACAATGTGCCGCGATTCTGGCTCAACTATTGCCGGAGGGTGCTGAAGGAAGCTTGTCGACTGTACCACTGGGCGGTCGCATGAATCCACATGGCGCAGACTTTCACGCGGTCTGTTTCAGCCACTTGATTCGCCTTGCAAAGTATTTGCATCAGCTTTATGAAACCACTGGTCGCCGAATTCGGCTTGGCCTTGAACCAGAACCTATGTGCGAGATGTCCGGCACAGTGGAATGGACGTTGCCTGCTTTCGAGCGGTTGTATGCTCAAGCAGAGGCGTTGGGCTGCGAACCTCTGGTGCGAGAATACATCGGTGCTTGCTTCGATGTCTGTCACCAGGCGGTTGAGTTTGAAGATGTGACGAAGTCCATCGATCAGTTCGTGCAGCACGGAATTCGCATCAATAAAGTTCACATCACGAACGCTGTCGAACTGCTGAACCCGTCTGAAAATACTGAAGGCAGGCAGGCTCTGCGTCAGTTTGTTGAGCCCCGTTATCTGCATCAAACGTACGCGAGATTCGCTGATGGGCGAATTGGAACCCGTCTTGATCTGACACTCCAAGATATTGAACGTCAACCTGCCGATGAGTTCATGACAGCGGATGCTTGGCGTGTGCATTTTCACGTGCCGATTTTCGCGGAAACGCTGGGTTCACTGAAGACGACTCGACAGGATCTTGCTGCGGCTTTACGGAAAGTCGCTGCCATGGATTACGCGCCGCATCTTGAGGTTGAAACCTATACCTGGCCGGTGATGCCTGGAGATTCGGCTGTCGATTCCACGCCACTTGCGGACCGAATCGCCGAGGAATTGAAGTCGGCGGCTGGCTTGTTGCGCGACGCTGCGGAGTTTGACGGGCGTTGAGGTTGTGACGGGGGTGCTCGGGGCTGGACGGAGCGCAGCGAAAAAAGCCCCGGTGGGTTCGGTGTGCCACATTGGAGATCACCGGGGTTTCGCTGCGCTGCAACACCAGCCACCCTGTTGGCGAGCGGCAGGACGCAAGTCCTCCGATTTCGTCTGAAGACTCAATCGTGTGGCATTTTTTCAACATGTTGTCTTTTTGCAACATTGCATGTTTGCGGAACACAACACGTCGTTGCGATCGCTTCGCCACATGATGGGCAGCAGAAAACTGTATTCCGTGATGGGCAACTTTGGTAAATGCTGGCCTGGAGTTAAGTGGCAGGCGTGGCAATCTGGCTGTTTTGCCTGAAGAGTAAAGATCTGGTACGAGTACGAACTGCGATGCAAGCTTCACGAAAACAGATTATTGCAACATCCCAGCGGTCTTCCCGTTCGGCTGTTGTGACTGTCGAATTTGCAATTGTTCTGCCAGTGCTGATTGCGCTGGTTGTAGGAATTGTGGAGAGTTGCAATCTTATCTTCGTCAAGCAGTCACTTACCGTTTCTGCTTACGAAGGCGCTCGCGCCGCAATTGTAAATGGCATGTCGCAGACGGACATTGAGGCTCGAACCAACCAAGTCGTGGCAGATCGAAAAATCAAGAACACGACAATTCTGATCTCGCCGAATCCACCGTCTGCAGCCGGCTATGGCACATACATCACGGTTCGTGTGCAGGCGACTTACGGGACGAATGCGATCATTCCAGGCTGGTTTTTCGGCGGCGTGACGCTTCAGAGTTCTGTCAAGATGATGAAAGAATATTGAGTCAAATAAACTTGTCATGTTGCTTGATTGGATGGCCTTAATTCACCTGACGGTGACCGTCTTTGAGTGCGAAAATGTTTAGGACTTAAGATCGTATGAAGAATCATCAACGAGTTTTGAATTCCTCCGCGGGCGACCGCCGCGGAGCCATACTGCCAATGTTCGCCGTCTTCATTCCGCTGATCCTGGCGATTGGGGCATTTGCGATTAACGTGGCATGGATGAGCCTTGTTGATTCTGAAATGCAGATAGCAAGCGATACCGCCGCCCGTGCTGCCGGTACAGAATTTACGCGTACGCAGAGTTTGCTGAGTACGCAGAACCGAGCGAAGCAGGCGATTCAGCAAAACAAAGTCGGAGGCCGCGTTCTGACACTCAGCAATTCGAATATAGTATTCGGCGAATCTGCGCTCGTTACGGCTTCATCGACCAGCATTGCACCATTTACCCCAAAGGCAGTCACGCAGGGGACATTGGGAACAGGGACAGGAAAGGTCTGGGTGAATTCCATTCAGATTAATGCGTCTCAGACATTTGGGTTTGCGGAAATGCCGATGCCTGTTCCGTTGCTCAGTTCCGCAAATGGATACACACCCGGCGCCACGTCAACTTCGTCTCAATTTGATCGAGACATCGTGTTGGTGTTGGACCGTTCCGGCTCGATGAATGAATACTCGACTGACGCAGCATCATGGGGGCCAGCAGGCCCTGGACAGGCATAATATGGGTCGCGGTGGCGAGAACTTACGGCCGCCGTTGTGGTGTTTAATGATTTTCTGCAACAAACGCCGCAGAACGAAAAGATTTCGCTCGCCACGTTTTCAACCACGTCCAGTCAGGATGTTACGCTGACGTACAGTACCAATGCTATTGAATCCAGGCTGGATGATATCACAAACAATTTCGCTGGCGAATATACAGCGATTGGTGACGGTATCGGTTCTGGAATTGCACTGTTAACTGATTCATCTCGGACTCGTCCGTTTGCGAAAAAGACGATGATTGTCATGACCGATGGCATTCAGAATGTAGGCTCTGATCCTGTGTCTCAGGCCACGATTGCGTATCAGAATTACGGTATTGTTGTTCATGCAATTACTTTCAGTAGCGGCGCAGATCAGGTCGCAGGTGCTGCAATCGCGGCTGCTGGCGGCGGTGAACATTATCATGCCGCGAGTGGTGCAGCATTGATCGACGTGTTCGAAGAACTCGCGCGAACGTTGCCGACGATGCTGACTCGGTAGGATTTCACCAGGTACTTATGTTCGGTAAAGACGCCCTCTATGGGTTTAGGCGAGCGGCAGAATCCGTTCTACTAAACGATGTTGCCGCGTAGAAGGAATTCGACCTGGGACAGGTCGAACTATGTAGGCAGATCTGTCCCAGATCAGCGTCCTTCAGCATGGTCGAGCACAAAAGGTTGTCTGCCGCTAAACTGTCGAATTGGGTAATTCCTTTCCTGCCGCTCGCCTTGCTACATCACCAAGACATCTGAGTTTTCGATCAGAATTAAAACTAAAGAGGGTCAACATGAGAATGCTGCATCGACAAAACAAGACACAGACAGGAGACAGGAGAAGTGGCGTGTCCATGGTCGAATTCTCACTGGTGCTGCCGGTGTTCTTATTAATTTTGTTCGCGGGCTTCGAGTTTGCTCGCATCTGTCTGGTTCGTAACGCGGCCAACAATGCCGCATATCAGGCTGCCCGGCACGTCATGGTTCCAGGTGCCACCGTTGCCAATGCCAATACGGAGGTGACTCGCATCTTGAGTGTCTTTGGTGTTAGTCAATTCACGTTAACAGTGAATCCATCGCCAATCACCCTTGCGACAGATCAGGTTACAGTAACAATTGATATACCGGCAAATCAGTGTGGCTGGATTACTCCAATGTTTACAGATGCACTTGTCATTCATGCCGGTTCAACTCTGTTTGCAGAACGTGACCGTTCTTATTAACGACTGTGGCCGTGATGGGTTTTCAGAGCGTGCTCGAACCGATATTCTGCAGCGATTCTTAACTGTTCGGTACCCTGCAGCGCCTATTTGTCGCTGAGTATCTGAACCGGACTCGCCAGCAATGTCGGATGTAACCGCACCCAGTTCAGACCCTTCCCCACGCCAGGAATCTCCAGCCGATCGGCTGGCAACTCCCGTGCAGTTCGTACGTGGAGTCGGTCCGCAGCGTGCTGAGTTGCTGAAGAATCTGGGGATTCTGACAGCTCGCGATTTGTTGTTTCATATTCCGACCGGCATCAATGACTTCAGCGATGTGCGCACCGTTCCGCGACTGGAACCAGACAAAGAACAATCAGTTCATGGCTTCGTGTGTGATCGTGATGTACGGCAATTGAATGGCGGTCGCTCGCTGGTGGGCGTGATGCTGGACTGCGATGGACACTTCGTTCGAGGATTGTGGTTCAATCAGCCCTGGGTGTTTAAGAAGTATCGTGACAACGAACATCTGGTCTTCAGTGGCAAGCCGCAGAAGAAGGCTGGGCGATGGGAATTCAATGCTCCGCGTGTTGCGATTCTGGCGCCTGAAGATGACCTTGAAGCCGGCGCGGGGGTACTGCCACGTTATCCGCTGACCGACGGCATTAAGCTCGACGCAATGCAGCGCATGACACGCTCGGCCGTTGAAAACTATGCTGATCTTGTCGCGGACTGTTTGCCGGCATCGTTTCGCACGACTCATCGACTTCCTGATCTGGCCACTGCCCTTCGCTGGCTACACACGCCGGATTCTGCTCAGCAATGGCAGGACGGACGCTATCGAATACTGCTTGATGATCTGCTGGAATTTCAGTTGGGACTGGCTCAGCGGCGAAAGATCTGGAATCGCACGTTGAAGGCGCGGCCGATTGATGTATCGGCCAAGGTCGATGCACGCATTCGACGGCTGTTTGAATTTCGATTCACCGCCGGTCAGGATCTGGCAACGAGCGACATCGTGAAAGATCTGCGTCATTCTGCTCCCATGCATCGACTGCTGCAGGCTGACGTCGGTGCGGGGAAAACAGCGATTGCTGTGTATGCCATGCTGTCGGCCATCGCGGCGGGATACCAGGCTGTGCTCATGGCTCCAACGGAAGTTTTGGCCACGCAGCATTGGGAGACGTTTGATGAATTGCTCTCCGAAAGCCGAGTGCAACGCGGTCTGCTCATTGGCGGATTACCCGCTGCAAAACGACGCGAGCTGCTCGAAGGCATCACCTCTGGTAAGACGCAGCTTGTGATTGGTACACAGGCCGTGATTCAGGACAGTGTGAAGTTTCACAATCTGGCATTAGTCGTGATTGATGAACAGCATCGATTTGGAGTTCGTCAGCGAGCCAGTTTCACGGGTAACGAAGTCAGTCCGCATGTGCTGGTCATGACCGCAACGCCAATTCCCCGCAGTCTGTGTCTGACACAGTTTGGTGATCTGGATGTGTCCGTCATTCGCGACCTGCCGCCCGGCCGTCAAAAAGTTGTGACGGCAAAGATCATGGACATGGCAGAACAGGCCAAGATGTGGGGCTTCGTCCGACAACAAATCGCAAAAGGGCGACAAGTCTACATTGTCTGTCCGCGTGTTGAAGGACAATCGGATGACGATTCTGCCGCAGCAGAAACTGTATTCGCACAATTGATGCGTACTGAACTTTCCGGCCTGCGAGTCGAATTGTTACACGGCCGCATGGATCGCGAGCAACGGCACGACGTGATGGACCGCTTCCGAAATCACGAAGTCGATGCACTGGTTTCCACGACGGTCATTGAAGTGGGCGTGAACGTCACGAATGCGACAATCATGATTATTCAGCAGGCCGACCGTTTTGGACTGGCTCAATTGCATCAATTGCGAGGTCGGGTTTGTCGCGGCAGCTATCAGGGCTACTGTTTTCTGCTCTCGACCACTGAAGCTGCGGAAGCACTTGAACGTTTGTCCGCATTGGAGAAATCTTCGGATGGCTTCGAACTGGCGGAAAAAGACGCAGAACTTCGAGGTCCGGGCGATATACTTGGATTGCGGCAAAGCGGAGCGATGCCGTTGCGTCACGCGGACCCGGTGCGGGATTTGGCAATCCTGCAAGTCGCCCGTCGTATGGCTCAGGATTTGGTGGATCACGGGCAATTTGATCAGCCTGAATTCAGCGAACTGAAAGCCGTCGTGCTGGAACGTTTTGCAAATCTGCTTGATCTGCCCCAAACCGGTTGACCTGGCAGAATTTTCCGTCGGATAGGTTTCCAGACCCGTCCTGACACCAAAATCAACTTTTCATCAGGACGGGACTGGAGTCTCGTCCTAAAAAACGATTGTTGTGTTCAGCATTTCTACAAGCCCTCGTCGTGGCTATACTCTGCGAGCGGCCTGACGCTTAGCCACCAACAACTGTTAATGGATCATCGAGACATCTACGAGGCATCAAACATGAAACGATTTGCAATCGCTGGCCTCTCAATCCTATTCAGCATCGTCCGTGTTGATGCCTCAATGGTGCCATCAAAGACCGATGATGCCGCCAGCAGGAATATTACCTCCGCCGCTTTTGGCCGCATGCCAGCGGACCAGATCAAGGAAAACCTGCAACAGTGGCTGACTCTGTCACGCACGGATAAAGTGACGTCTCAGCAAGCGATGGATGTATGGGCTGACGGGCAGCAGATCGAAGGACTCACAGCCGAAGAAACTCTGGACCG
>JBDNFT010001005.1:0-5856 GCA_041689695.1 Planctomycetaceae bacterium
CCGCCCATTGGCGACGGTAGTTCACTGTAAACTCTGCGTATGCATTCACCTCTAGATAGGTGGCCTTGGTAGGGGCGATGTCCGCAATCGGTAGAAATGTCCCCAGACTCCCACGCAGTGAATCGACCATTTGCCCGTCCTGATTGAAGTCGGGAAATGCTCCGTCTGCCCGTTTGGCGAACTCAGGTCGCAGCAGTCGGTGCTGGATCAGATTCGCGATACTGCCATTACCTTCAAGTCCCTGCGCCGCAAAAATCAATCTTGCCAACTTCAACTGCCGCAGTTCGGCGGCGGCTCTTTGACGTCGCGATGCTTCGATTCGCGTGGCAGGGCTGGTCAGACTGCGAAAAAACGGATCAGACAAGTAGAGGAATGATGTCAATTCACGCGTCAAAGGAAAGTTCGACCTTGCATAAGAGAACTCCGGAAGTGTTGCCAGGTTCTGGCCCTTTTCGCAGTGCAGGAAACGCTGAACCAACATGCTGGAATTGGTCACCAAATGACAATTCCCGCTCACCGCGTGAAACGACCTGACTGCGTTGTCTGCTGTTTCGTAGATCGAAATTGATTTGCCGTTGATCGTCCACGTGCGATGCCGGGCGCCACCGGTCGCAGCAACTGCTCGTCTCATTTCACTCAAGATGGCGGCAATCCGTGCCGGATGCTTTGCCAGCAGCAACACTCCGACAGCGGCGCCGTCGGCGAAATACGTGTCCCCGCCCACGATCGCAAAGTCCTCAAGGGATGCGTCAAGGTCGAGCTCCATGGCAAGCGACGGATCCAGGCACAACTGTCGTTCAATACGCTCTCGAATTCGATATTCGACAACGGGTGTCGCAACCATTTGATCCAGGCTTCCTCCCCAGCCCATGACAAGATTACGCATCCATAAATAGTTTTTTAAGGACTCGCAGCGCAGGTAGAAATATTCCGGTGGAACGTAGGAAGCCATTCGCTCGATTTTTGCGCTCCCGGGTGCCATGTGGGGAATCGGCACGGCTCGCATTTGAAACGGACTGGGCAGCCCAGAGACAGCCGGACCGTCATCGGTCATTACGGCCGATGTGTCTTTCATCATGGCTAAGCGCACGGACTCAAATCCCAGCAACATCCCGACAGTGCGTTCGAACTGTTTTTCGAGTGCGCTGGATTGCTCGCCGTTGCTGTTGTCCGCCTGAGGCGTGCGAAGCCCAAGCTGACGTCCAAGAATTGCCACGACGTCATGCCCAACGTCGCTCAATTCCTCCGAAGGTCCATCGACAAGCTGGTTTGTGTAATGCGTCAACCAGTCTCCGAGCCGCGTTCTGTGTTCAAAATCGTCTGTAACAACGCTGATGGTGTGTTTCTCAGCGAGAACGCAACTCGTCGAAACGACATCAACAACAAGCGGATCGGTTCCTCGGAACAGAAAATGAATGACCAATTCGTCACCCTCACCGATCGATTGAACATGGTGACATGGGAAGAGCAGACGCTCGTTGGCTGCCCGAACCGTAATCGGCTGGTCGGGCCTCCATTTCGAGTCCGACGCAATCGGGATCGTCAGTCGGGCGACGCCGTAGGGTTCACCGAACATCGCATCCGCACGCACGAGGCGAGGAATCAGCGGTGGTGGCTGGTCGAGGTTCTCGACTTGTGCAGAATTGGCAGGTTCGCCTTCGCTTCGCTTCAGGACTTTTTGCTTTTCCCCTGCGTCTGTTTCCGATTGGGTCGACTGAGTTGTTTCGTCCTGCCCACCGAACGCTGTTGACGTTGAAGCTGCTGTCAGCAAATGGCACGACAGCATGAGAGCCAAGATGACGGACATTCTCGCGAAGCGGACCCTGGGAACAGAGTGTCCATGGGATGCTCCATCGTGACTCGGAATTCGGATGAACATTGAAAAGCCCCCCTTATTAACGCGGCCGTTCCTGGAATGCCTGAGCCTGCAGCAGGAACCTTCGATCCAAACGCTTCGTCATCATCTGCGAGCCGCTATCAAGTGTTGGCGACAGTTGTCCTCGAATCGAGCGCGCATTCTTTCAGAATTCAGTGCGATGCCGTGTTTTTCATAAGGCATTGCGGCGTTTCTGTACCAGATTCACAGGAATACTGCTCAGCAAATTCCAAAATCGCTGCACATGCAGAAATTTCGCCCCTTCCTTTTCGAGCTCACACCGTCTGAATACTGCCGTTCCAGGTTTTTTTTCTTTGTTTCGCTGATAATCTTAGAGATTCTTCGAACGATCTCGAAAGGAATGACGCCTGAATTCACAGCAGAGGGGCTAACAGCAATGGCAACAGGCGATGATTTCGATCAGCAGACTTTCGATCAGTTTCGTCCTGCGCTGATGTTGTTGACGCGAACACAGCTTGGAACACGGTTTCGCCGGGTTTTGGATGACTCGGATATTGTGCAGCAGGCTCTTCTGGAGGCACATCGAAGTCAAGCGTCCTGTAAGGCGAGGACTGCGGTCGAGCGTTTTGCATGGCTCCGCCGAGTTCTCACCAACACGATTATCGATGCGGTTCGGCTGCACACGCGAGCCAAACGCAGCGTTGACCAGGCAATTGACTGGGACGCAACAATTCAGGGATCGGCAAGTCGGGCAGAGTCGTGGCTGGCAGACAGGCATTCATCACCGTCTGAACGGGCTGAGCGGAAAGAACAGTTGCAGCAACTGGCGACCGCACTTCAGGCCTTGCCGGAGCTGCAGCGTGAATCCATAGAGCTGTTTCATCTTCAGGGATGCTCGCTGAAGGAAGTCTCTGAACTGATGGGGCGATCGGGAGCTTCGGTGGCTGGTCTTATACACCGGGGATTGAAGCAGCTTCGACTTGAAATGGGTTCCAGCGATCCTCTTTCAAACATTCAGATCTTTGCAAACAAAAACGAAACGGACCTCCCATCATGATCACTCGCATAAAAAATCAGGAATTCGAAAGTGCTGGCAGACTGGAAGTCGCTCTTGAAGAGTACCTTGTTCGACGTGGAATGCTGGATGTGGATGAATGGCTGGGACGATTTCCCGACTGTACGACTGAGCTGCTTGAGTTTCTGAACAATCAGATTCACATCGGTCCGATTGCGGCAGCATTCTCCAAACCAATGGCGATGCCAACCTGCCGAATTGGTGATTACGAGATCCTTGAGATTGTCGATCGCGGCGGCATGGGTATTGTTTACAAGGCTTACCAACGTAGGTTGCGGCGCATTGTGGCTCTGAAGATGATTCAACAGGGGCAGTTTTGTTCTCCGGAAGTCAGACGGCGGTTCCAAAACGAGGCGGAGACTGCGGCGCGGTTAAGGCATCCCAATCTGGTGGCGATTCATGAAGT
Organism: Planctomycetaceae bacterium; assembly: GCA_041689695.1. Lineage (GTDB taxonomy): Bacteria > Planctomycetota > Planctomycetia > Planctomycetales > Planctomycetaceae > SXXK01. The sequence continues at coordinate 3,319 of JBDNFT010001005.1, forward strand.
CGGTGAACATAACGGGATTCCGTTTTTCTCGATGGAGTTTGTTAAGGGACGAACCCTTGCAGATCTGTCGCGTCAGGGCAGAATCCGTCCCCATGTCGTCGCCCGGATTTCTCAGTCCATTGCCGAAACGATTCACTACATCCATAGCTGCGGCGTACTGCATCGTGACCTGAAGCCGTCCAATGTCATGATCGATGATCACTGTGAAGTGCGAGTCACTGACTTTGGACTGGCGAAGCAGTTGGATCGACAGTATTCCCTGACCGAAGCGGGGCAAATCCTGGGAAGCATTGACTATATGCCTCCCGAGCAGGCCGAGGCGCGGCATGAATTAATGGGACCGACCAGCGATGTGTATTCGATCGGCGCGATCATGTTTGAACTGTTGACCGGACGGCCTCCCTTCCGATGCGAAACATTTCTGGAGACGCTCCGGCAGATTCGCGAACAGTCACCGATTCGACCAACTCAACTGAACCCGCGCGTGCCAGCGGGTCTCGAGGCCATCTGTCTCAAGTGCCTGCATAAGAAACAGTCTGGTCGATACCAGTCTGCGGCAGAGCTTGCGGAGGATCTGGAACGTTTCCTTGGTGAACAACCCGTACGGGCCATCGGAAATCGCTGGATCAGGCAGCGTCCTGGGAAGAGTCAAACGCTGATGGCGTCAGCATTTTTAAGCGTGATCGCTCTCGTGACCGTGCCTCTGTTCAGGAGTCCGCCGGAGCCTCAGCGCGACGTCACTGGCATTGCACCCGGTGAGAACGGTATAGCCATCATCGCACCGGGCGACGAGACAGTCGATGCGGGCATTCCCAGCGAACCGCTTCTCGAGTTACCTTCCGGCATTCCCGTGCAGGTTGTTTCTCAGGTGACGCCGCCAGCGACGGACGTATCTCCGCCAGCGACAGCAACCGGTGCGATTGTGGACACTACGGTCATCAATAATCCGCCAATCGCCCTGCTTCCTGCGAAACTCCCCGAACTCGATGGTCCCATACTTAACGAGGAGGTCTCTGTAAAATCAGAAGTCAACGAGCCGGAGTTTGCCAACTTACGAATTGAGGAGGATTTAAATGACTCGGTTGTGGTTTCGGCATCTGCGGTGGCAGGAATTCCCTTTGGTGTGGCCAGGATCGAGCTTCAGCCTCGTCCGGATCTGACGTGGCCCTTTCGCCCGGACGTCCCGCTGCACGTGACGACGGATCGTGGAAAAGCGGTGCACTCGGCATTCGAATACTCTCCGCCGCGCGAGGCATCAAAGAACCGCCCGGCAAGTCCTGCCAAACTGATTTGCTGGTTCCTGTTTGACCACATCGCTCCCACGACAGTGACCTTGATCAGCGAGGAGTCTGCTGTCGCGACGAATGTGCCGTTGAAAATGGAGCCTGCAGACGACGATGCGGCACGCGCCAGGATCCTGGCAGAATGGTGGAAACATTATGCTCGGTTCGATCTGCCACATTCGTCGCCGGAATTGAAGGCGGTCAATCAGTATTTCAAGAGCATGCTGGCACGGCGGCTCAACATGGCACCGCCAGTGCAGCGTACGACCGCAGCTTCAGTTTCAGCACTGGAATCGGAGTTCGAACGCACAGTGGGAATGCTGTTCGGCTTTGAATCGATTCGACTGGCGATGATGGCAGGCAAGACAACCACTCAGGCGCAGCGTGCTGAGGCCGCTGTTCAGGATTTGCCGACGCCGCTGACGATTAACAGCGTCAACATTCCTCTTGTCACAAACGACGTTCGTCCCGAGTCGTTGGCGATGCGTGTGCCGGAAGAATGTTTCTATCTGCGCTGTTTTCGGGTCCAGAACTACCACTGGATTCGCAATCTGGTGCAGGGCTGGGGGGGAAGTCTGGATGGCATCGTCGCAACGCCTGCGGTTGATTACCGCATCCGGGAGAAGATCGAACGGCAACTGGCTCTGAGTACAACTGAACTGCTGAAGGCTGCCGTTGATGATCAGATCACCGACTGCGCGTTGATTGGCCTTGATCCCTTCTTCAGTGACGGCGCTGCTTTGGGCGTTTTGTTTGAGGAGAAGACCGGAGGCAGGCTGGCGGAAATTATTTCTAACGAACGCATGCGAGTGAAAAACGCAGAAAACGGTCATGAGACGGTCGTCAATATTCAGGGGCGTTCAATTCAGAAACTGTACACAGATCATCATCAGGTGCGATCCTTCTATGTGCATGATGGCAAATATCATTTGGTCACAAACTCCGAGATCCTTGCCAGACGATTTCTTGAAACAGAAGCCGGAATTCATTGTCTCGGAAATCTAAACGAATATCGATATTCGTTATCCCAAAGTCGACAGGATAAAAACAGCCTTGCAGGGTTGTACCTCTCGGATCCGTTTTTTCGCAACATCACCAGCCCTCAGTGTCGAATCGAACTGGAACGGCGTCGACTGGCCTGCGAAGACCTGTTCACGCTGCAGACGGCCCATATGGCGGCAGCCGCCGAAGCGATTGAGGATGTCTCTACGAACTCTTTGATCAGATTGGGGTTCCTTCCGGAAGGTTTCAATCA
>JBDNFT010001006.1:0-2939 GCA_041689695.1 Planctomycetaceae bacterium
ACCGATGCTTCCTCTACCAATGATGTCCAGCAATTCGCCAGACGTGGACGCGACGACAATTCGATTATGATTGCTGTCGGAAATGAAAACTCGCTGTGACGCTTCATCCGCAAGAACTTTGCCCGGATACCGTAAAGCCGTCGGCTGAATCTTGCTCGCTTCCGATTCAAAAATCAGCGGTGTTTCGTCGAGCGTACCTTTCGCACGATGGTATTTAATAAGTTGTGTGACAACCGCATCAAGTAAGTCTCGATGGCCTTCACCGCTCTGTGCGCCAACAAACTTGCCTTCGGGATCGACGATGGCAACAGTTGGCCAGGCTTGCGTCCCGAACTTTCGCCACAAAACCATTTCGCTGTCGTTCACGACTGGATGTTTGATCTCGTAGCGCACAATGGCATCACGGATATTCTTTGAATCCTTTTCGTTGTCGAATTTTGCAGAATGGACTCCTATGACAACGATCTGATTGGGATACTTTTTTTCCAGAAAAGCCAAATCCGGAAGTACGTGCATGCAGTTAATGCAGCAGTATGTCCAAAAGTCAAGGATGACAATCTTGCCTTTCAGATCCTTCATGTCGATGGGCTGAGCCGTATTCAGCCATTCCGTCCCACCGTCCAGAATTCCTTCAGGCACGGCAATCGCTTGCGGAAAAGGATTGGCAGGCTCATCCAGCGCTTTCGCAACGTTGCACGAGCTGACGACGATCAGCAGCGACAAACAAGAGGTCGCACACAAGTTGAGGCTGCGGCTTAGAATTTTTGTCATGCCGTCGCGTCCTTTTTCTGAATGGTTCAATCAGACTCAAAAATCTTGAAATTACGGTGAGCTCGATTAGTCCCACCACCACGAAGAATTGTGATTCGTGTGGACCGGGAGAGCAAGACCATCCCCATCGACCGTCGTTTTAGCATCCGCGAGATTTTTTTGAGGTGTAACAGTTACACCGCCCGCGATCAGCCCCAGAATGGTTCGATCGCCAGCCATTCTTACCTTGACGATTGAAGGCGTTTCTTTCGGAATTCCAAATTCGTGCAGCGGCAATCGCTGTTCATCATCAAATACGAGGGGTTGCCAGTTCAGTCGAGTTTCGCTGCGTGAGCTTTCAACGATCGCGGCGACGAATAGAAGATCCACAATGTTCGCAGGTTCTCGAACACCGGCCGAACGTTCAACACTGCTCAATTCACCATGATCCAGCCAAATATAGCCGCATTCAGCGCAGGAATCAATGACGACGTTTCCCGGTCCATAGTAAGGATGCGCGTGAGTTGTCTTAGCCAGGCTCAGATATTTTTCTTGATCCACGCTTCCAGTTGCTCCGCGCTGCCAAATCCACGCTGACTCGCGACAACCTTGCCGTGTTCAAAAATCATGACCTGCGGAATTCCGCCTCCGGATTTATAGTGCTGAAACAGTTCCGGCTTCTTGTCGATGTCAACGATGTAAAAGCTGACGTTGGAGCTGAGTTTCGGACGGAGTATGACAATGGCTTCATCCATGCTTCGACAAGGCCCGCACCACTCGGCCCCAAATTTTACAACAACCGGATGTGAACTTTCGAGTACGGCTTTTTCAAACCAACCATCGTGCGGCGGCGGTCCCTGTTCAGGCTTAAAAAACACAAGTGAAAGCGCAATGACGCCAAAGACGACAGCGGAAAAAATACGATTCATGTTTTCCATAGTACTAAGCACCTCCGGAGAACCTTAGTTCGGTGCAACATCTGGCGTCGGCTTCTGCGTTTGGAAATCAAGCAATCGGTGTGCGCAAGGCATCGGTCATATTGATTCTGCCGAATTGAGGAATCCTTCCTGTTACTCGATCAACGGCAATTGGCGTTTTGAATTGCTGCGATGGAACTCATCGAATTCCGATGGCAGCAGTTCCAGCAGTTGTTCAACAAACAACGAATGCAGATCCCATGTCAAATCCAACTGACTCAGCACATCGGCAAAACGCCGTGGACTGCCGGGGCTTTTGGCGCTCAAACCCGGACGATTGCGCCCGTTTGCGGCGTCATAATAAAGTCGGGTCGCCACACCAACCACAGCTTTGCAGGTCACCAGCGATGGACGCGATGCGATCAATGGCACTAATGGTCCAGGCTGACTTGGTGGACCGCACAGCAGCGACATCGCTCGCCTTGGATCATCTCGATGCGCCCGATAAATCTGGAACGGTCCCGCCAGAATGTGTCGGCAGGTTTTTCGAGGATCTTCCAGATCTGCAATCCAATGATAAACATTGCCGGGATTCCAGCGGTCCTTAACGACTGGACAAAGAGACTCAAACCAATACAACGACAACCAACACCAGAAACCCGCGTCGGTTCGCAATGCGGATGAGTCAATCCGCAACATGCGGGTGAGGTGTTCTGCAATCTCGAGCCGAGAACGAAAGCGACGCACTTCGGCTTCAATTTCGACATCAATTGGCTCCGACGTGCTGGCATCTGTCAGCAGATCCAGCGGAGCATCAGCCGTTGGATTTTGTCGGATCGAAGCGAGAAACACTTCGAACTGTTCGATTCCGGATTGTGTCAATCGGCGAGCCAGCATCGTGAAATCATCTATCGCTCAAAGCCAGACATACTTCTGCACGAACTCAACGACATCGCCAAAGCACCAGTACGCCAATGACGTCTTGCCGCAATAAAGATGCACGGTCACTTCGACACCAATTCGTTGAGGCGGCAGTTCTTGTCCCGGATCGGCCTCAGCAGTCAATTCGAAGGCCGTCCCCATTTCTGTATCTGTCGTGGAACGTGTTGCAACTTTCGTTAGATGACATTTGAATTCTTTCTCGGGCTGAGATGCGAGCTTGAATTCCCCCTCGAGATCAGGGGACTTGCTTTCGGCAATGCGTTCCCGCTGTGCTCGCAATATATGCCCCATACGCTTTTCTTCGACCAGCAGTTCCATATGCCATTGACT
>JBDNFT010001007.1:0-6715 GCA_041689695.1 Planctomycetaceae bacterium
GTTTTCAGGGTCCGGGACTCCATTCTTTGCGGCGACGTACAACAGCGTGCCGTACTTGGAATACAGCTTGGACTTGATGCCTGCGGTCTTAAAAATCGAGGCTTTACGGTTTTCGAAACTTCTTCCCATGGCGATTGTCACTTGCTTGTTTACGAAATACCCGAAGCCATGGCTTCGGTCCCTGAATAGCGACTTATGTTAACAAATGCGGCAACGGCTGCCTCCGACGGGCAGAAGTTTTGCATCCATTGGAGTTTTATCGGTTCAGTAATGCCGACTTATTGGATTTCGTTTGATAGATTTAGACTTGTCGACGTCACCGAGCAGCAATTTTTCTCACCGAAATCAGGTGCAGCTTGAGAAGCGGAGTTCCGACGTCGGACGGGTTACCGGACCCGTCCAGATTCGTCTGTGCCAACGCGACTGGAGTCGTGTCGCACTCGAAATCTTTGGTCCTCAGATTGAGCCTCGTTTTGTACGACAAAGACTGCAACGCAACGGCGCAGCAGACGTATGCATAAGAACTATTCGATTAGCGTCACACTTCTCGGAGAGCGTGTCCTGTAAAATGGTTTTCACGTTACTTCATCATAATCTGAAACACCGCCAATACCGGGCAGTGGTCAGATGCCAGCGGCTCGGCAATCACTTCAGAAGAAATCAACTTTAACGACTCGCCACGATGAAACACGTAGTCAATACGTGATTGAGGATTCGACGACGGCGCGCTGGGTGCAGCGGCTGGGTCGATCGCATTTTTCCATTTTTGTTCAAGGATCGCGATTGGTTTGGAACCTGGCGTCGCATTCATGTCGCCGGCAAGAATCGAAGTGATGTTGTCCGCCGCAAAATGATCATTGATCGCATTCGCTTCCATGACTCTGTCTTCATCGACATTGTGCTGAAAGTGAGTGCTGATAAATTTCAGCGACTCACCATTGGGCAACGTTACCGTCACCGCGATCGCCCCGCGCGGATACGTCGTTCGTTCGACAGATGTTTCCGTGTACGGGAGAGGCTGAATGTGAACATCCTGAATCGGCAGATTCGTAAGGACGGCGTTGCCAAATAAACCACCTTCAAAGTGCTGAGTCGGGCCAAAACGTGCTGCCAGGTTTGTGAGTTTACCCAGTTCTCGCACTTCGTGAATTCGACCGGATCGCTTCACACCTACATCCGCTTCCTGAAGTGCGACCAGATCCGGTTTCGTTGCATTGATCACATTTGCCAGTCGCTCGATATTGTACTCGCCATCATTCCCCTGTCCGTAGTGAATGTTGTAACTGAGTACTCGCAGTGAAATTGGATCTTCTGCGATCACGGGACAAACTGAGAGCAAGAGAGTCAGGGCGATCGATGCACTTAACGATCGTCGGAGAGTGGCTGTAAACATATTGAACCTTTCGTTTTACTAAATCGTAGCAGACTTTAACTTAAGATAGAGTCGCTGCACTTCGCGGAGGCAGCATTGCCCGTCGACGGAAAGTGCCTGACAGCGTGCGTCCGGTGATTTTGATTTTGTCACCAGCTCACGGATGCGATGCGGAACAGCATTCCGCGAATCATCATCGACGTCGTCGTAGGAGAAGCCAAAACACAGACAGATCGGCGCGTCGAGATCATACGGATAGACGCGATCCTTGAGTTCATCAACTGTGACTGTCTGATCAAACAAGTTGAAATAGACGACGGAGCAGTCTGAGTTTCCGCAGCACCACGCTGAATCCGAAATGCGAGATCGAGCTTCTTCACGGACATGAGTATCCAGCGGTCCCTTTCCGACTGCGGTCCCCACGGCACCACATTTGGGGCACAGTACCCGAGCATCCGCGTCAATTTCTTTAACAAACGCTTTGTTCATGTGAGCAATCTGTTTGGTGTCTTCTATAACTGCGGACCGGCGGATCTCAGGTCACCATTTCTGATTGTGATCTTTTGTGCGTCCCAGAATTCGGCGAGCGGCACGACGTGTTTACGAGTCATCTGCAGAGTGTCACGGATCTCAGCGAGCGTCACGGCAGAATTGGTCTGAAGCAGAGAGCGCAAATCGTTGCGAAGGAGTTCCAGACCGGCCGGTGTGTATGACAAGTCCTGATTTACGGCGACGAGTGTACCGTCTTCTCGACAGAGTTTCAGCAACTGCTCGATATCGTTGGGACTCAGGCGATCCGTCGCCGTATAGAGTTCGCGATGGGTCGGCGGCGTACGTTCATTTGCAGCAATCCTTTGCAACAATAAGTCCATGACTTCTCGTTGGCGTTTTGTGAGAACGACCTGCTGATCGGCGATGCCAATCAAGTCAGCTCTCTGAATGAGTTCCCCTGATTTCAGCAGAGCGTCAATCGCCAATGGAACGTGGATGGCTCCATCAAAGTTGCGGCACAGCGATGCCACTAGTGATCGCGGCAATAATCGTCGCGGACTTTGCCGTTGAACTTCTTCTGCAATCAAACGCAGCAGGCTTTTTCCTAAACGCCGTAACCAGTTGGCGGAGATCCAATGCCCTGACGATTTGTCGTGAACCACATTTGCTGACTTGCCGATTGTCATGGAATGCAGCAGTTCGCTCGCCTCAGCCAGTGATAACCCAAGGCGCTGCACGGCATCGCCATTAGAAATTGATGGTTGCTGTTCCAGCAAACTGGCAATGCGAATCCCGGGCTTAAAATCGCCGGCGCCTGAACAACGGCGTTCGAGATCACGGACGCGTCGTCGCCCTGGCAAACCATCAACGATTCGTCCTCCGCCGACGGTGTCAGACGAAGAAGTTCGCAGAATGAAGCGTTGTCCCCAGGCAAGAATAAGTGGCTCTTTCAAACGTAAATCCGCATAAGCCTTTTCGCCTGAAAGAAGCAACGGTTCCTTTAGTCGAAGACGAACCGTGACTGCTGTTGTTCCTGCATGCAAAGTCAAGACCTGTCGATGTCGCAGTGGACGTTTAGATGTTCTCAGGCATTCAATCTCAGCCAGCACTCGAGTTGTCGGCGTGAAGACACCCGGCGTCGCCAACTCGCAGCCTCGATGGATCTCGGAAACTGCGATGGCAGCGAGATTGATGGCAGCTCGCCGATGAGCGTCGGCCTGTTCAACGTTTTGACCGTGATGCTGCAAGCCGCGAACGCGAACAAGACGTTGCTCCGGCAATAGTTCAACTTCGTCGCCCGCTGAAACGCTGCCGGACAAAACGGAACCAGTGACAATCGTTCCGCGTCCGGCAAGTGTAAAGACTCGATCAATTGGCATTCGAAATACGGGCGATGCGCTGCGGTCGGGAATTCTTGCGGCAACCTGGCAAAGAGCCTGTTTCAGCTCTTCGATTCCTTCGCCCGTCAGTCCGGAAACAGGGATGATCGGAGCCGATTCCAGAAAGGTACCTTCGACGAGTTCCCGCAGCTCTTCAGCGACAAGATCACGCATCTCGGCATCAATCAGATCACAGCGAGTGATGACGATGACACCATACTGAAGGCCAAGCAGTTGCAGAATATCGAGGTGTTCACGAGTCTGCGGCATGACACCGTCATCACCCGCAACGACCAGAATTGCAATATCGATGTTTGCTGCTCCAGCCACCATCTGGCGGATGAAACGTTCGTGCCCCGGAACATCAACGATTCCGAATCTGAATGAGCCAGCATCGAAGTGTGCAAAACCCAGATCGATGGAAATGCCTCGGGATTTTTCTTCAGGCAAACGGTCTGTGTTTGTTCCTGTCAACCGATAGACCAACGTTGTCTTGCCGTGATCAATGTGTCCAGCGGTACCGATGAGCAGCGGACGAAGCGGGGGTTCAGATTCACCCGAAGCGGTTTGGGCGGTTAATTGCGGCGGGGAGTTCTTCATTGAGAATGCGCACCAGATGGTAGCCGGATTCGTAAGAATTCGGTGCGATTTCGGAACTCTCACGAGTTCCGCTACACGTATTATTCAGGTTCTATAGCGGGACGTTGAAAAAACATGACCGCATTGCGAGCCGCTTGTTGTTCGGCTTCTTTCTTGGTCTTGCCCCGTCCGGATTCAAAGACGGCATCTCCGACACGCGCGACGATGCAGAATTCTCTTGCATGGTCCGGACCAGTTTCTGCCACGATCACGTATTCTGGTGTCTTGCCCATGTCGCGTTGTGTGATTTCCTGAAGCTGACTTTTAAAGTTTTCAGCATCTTCAGGACGACACAGCGAAAGCTCTTCGCAAAACGCTGTCAGAATGAATTGCCGCGCCGCATCAAGACCGCCGTCGAAATAAATGCCGGCAATCAACGCTTCGACGACTGCGGAAAGAATGGAATCCGGAATGCTCTGCAGACCGCGACCGACAAGTATGAGTTCCTGCACGTCCAGCAGTCTGGCGACACGTGCGCATGTTTGGCGACTGACGAGCCACGACTTCATCTGCGTCATCTGCCCTTCCCGCTGTTCGGGAAAATTCTGAAACAGATATTCACAGATCACCACGCCGAGCACAGAGTCGCCCAGAAATTCCAGACGTTCATTTGAATCAAGTCGTGTTTCCGCCGAGGAACTATGCGTCAGGCACCGACGCAGCAAAACCTGATCACGAAATTTGTAACCAATACGCGCTTCGCAGGTGCTGAGAATGTCTTCAATGGACGACATGAATAATGCAGGATCCAATGGGAACGTGTTGCGGTTTTCCGTCGGAGTATAACGAAACATTCTGTCCTGCGAACCCTGCGGCAACCTCGTTTTTGCCCAATCGAGTAGCCAAGGCCGCCAAGCAGTGAGCCGCAGGCGCTAGCCCAATGGCACTCGATTTAACAAAGTAGACCTCACTCTCCGAGTGAGGCAGGCCGAAAACGCGGCCATTGGCATTCATCACTCGGAGAGTGATGGCTACTATAAACACAAATCGAGTGCCATTGAACGCTAGCCTCGGGTTTCGCCGGGAACTGCGCCTTACTGCCCAATGCCCGATCGTCCAGCGCGTTCGGCTTAAGCCGCAGCGGGCATAAGCTCAGCGGATACGGCATCAATCTGGCTCGTTGTGATCTGGCCGAGTTGTTCGGCATAGCCAACCAGCAAAGCCATGTCGCTGAGTCGGTTGATCCGTCTGGGGTTACCTGCAGTGATTTCGAAAAGTCTCTGCAACGCGTCGGCGGAGAAGATGTCAGAACGTCCGCCGGATTGCAACAGACTGCTGCGAACATAGTCCGCCGTTTCTGCTGCCGTGAAGCCACTGATGGCAGTGGTCACCGCGATGCGTTCACTGATTTGATGCTGTTTACGAATCTTCGCAGACAGCACGGGTTGTCCCACAAGCAGCACGCTCAGCAACGCAGAGTCTTCAGCTTCCGCAAGATTCAGCAATGGTTGTATAACCTGCTCCAGTGATTCTTCTGAAAGCAGATGCGCATCGTCGAAGCAAATTAATGGACGATGGCCTGTACTTGCCAGACGTCGCAGCGAGTTGACAATTTCACGCAACACTCCGTCGTTTCCTGTCGAAAGTACAGGACTGATTGCTGCAAATGTCGCGATCTCGCCAGCCACATGACGCAACAAATCGTCCGGTGAAATTGCGGGAAACACGATATGGATGAATGGCTTCAAGTCCGAAGAATCCGCTGACAGCAATTTCACCAACGCCGTTTTACCGGTGCCGGATGCACCCAGGATCAAGCCTGGTCCATTCAGATTGTCGATGGCGTAGTTCAGGCGCAGCAGTGCGGTTTGATGACTCTTGCTGCGATAGAATCGCGATGGATCCTGACGCTGCGTAAATGGCTTTTGGCTGAGTTTCCAATACGCTTCGTACATGTATGCGGTCTTTCGTTAGTGGCTGTGATGCGTAGGCAAATCAATTGGCGGGTTTGATGCGCCCTGCGAACCGCACTCTTCGATTTTGCCGGGAGCCAGAATTGTCCGCGTCGAATTCTGTACTGCCGGCGTTTGTTCTGTAGGCCGGTGAGCCAGAGGCATCCGCATTGGCTGGATACTGAGCGGCCGTCGTCGCTGAATCGCGATTTTTGCTTGAGGAATTGCTGGGTTCAAACACGGAGTCACCGTAGTTCGCTGTGACCGTACTTGCAAATTCAGACTGCCGCGTCTGCGGAATCGTCAAATCGCTGCTGAACGATGCTGGTGATTGAGTATCAGCAGCATCTGCGGACTGTCTCAGCGGCGTACTGGATTCTTCTGTCTCGAAATCGGAAAGATACGATTCGAAGCCATCCATCGGGTCGAGTAATTTCGCCGTCTGGTCTTTTTGGGAATTGGAATCACCTGAGTCCAGCCAGATGATCGCAGTCACGACAAGGACTACGATGGCTGCTGTTTCACGAGGTTGATTGCGAAGTCGCTGCCAGAGCGACTCCTTTGCCACGGGTTCCAGTGCGATCACACGTCGTTCGGTCGCAGGGGGTTCGGTTGTTGTTGGACCTGTGGCGGTCGATTCGGTCGCGGCCGGATCAGCAGTTGCCAAACTTGCATCAGCAGAAGTCAATACCGTATCCAGTGGTTCGGACTGTTTTTCGCGATCACCATTTCCCATGGTAATTTCCCTTCAGACAGACGTGGCGTCATTTGAGACGTGTGACAGATTTGCGTCTCGCGGTTTGCTGGCGGAATCTGGGTTTCTCGAGCGTTCCAGAGCGACGAATGCGAAAGTCTTTCGAATCTGGAAACAGACGAGCCGCCTGCTTGCAGATGAGCCGCCCCCGGCTTTCAATGACGCACTTTTTGCCCTGTCGCTAGCA
>JBDNFT010001008.1:0-1326 GCA_041689695.1 Planctomycetaceae bacterium
ACGATGGCTGTTCACGGAAAACGAATCCAATCCAAAGTATCTGCACGACCCTAAGCTGGGTGGCACGTATTCGAAAGATGCGTTTCACAATTATCTCGTGCATCGCCAGGTCAACGCCATCAATCCGAAGGACGAAGGCACAAAAGCCGCCGCGATGTACCGTCTCATGCTTCGTCCGGGGCAGGAAGTCACACTGCAGTTGCGATTATCAAAAGCAGACTCACCGCCAGCAGAAGTCTTTGGAAACAGTTTTGCGGAGATCTTTGAACGTCGCAAGGCGGAAGCCGATGGGTTTTACGCTGGAAAAATCCCTGCAGTATTGCCCGAAGAATCACGTCGAATTCTCCGACAGGCATATTCCGGCCTGATGTGGACGAAACAGTTTTACTACTACGTCGTCAAAGAATGGCTCAACGGCGACAGTAAAATGCCGGCTGTTCCTGGTTCCCGTCGGCCCATTCGCAACAACGACTGGCAGCATCTGTTCAACCGCGACATCATTTCCATGCCCGATAAATGGGAGTACCCGTGGTACGCCGCTTGGGATCTGGCATTCCACATGGTGCCAATGTCTGACATCGATAACACCTTCGCCCGAGAACAACTCATTCTGTTTCTGCGCGAATGGTACATGCATGCCAATGGCCAGATACCTGCCTACGAATGGAATTTCAGCGACGTGAATCCTCCGGTACACGCATGGGCGTGCTGGCGAGTTTACAAGCAGACAGGCGTTCCCGGAAACCACGATCGTCTGTTTCTGGCACGCACGTTTCAAAAACTGACGGTCAACTTTACCTGGTGGGTCAATCGTAAAGACCTGCTGGGCAAGCATGTTTTCACCGGCGGTTTCCTGGGACTCGACAACATTGGCGTCTTCGATCGCTCAAAGCCACTGCCAACCGGTGGGCATCTGCACCAGGCCGATGGCACTGCCTGGATGGGATTTTTCTGCGCACGAATGCTCACGATGGCATTGGAACTGGCCAGCGAAAATCCGGCCTATGCGGATATGGCTTCAAAGTTCTTTGAACACTACATCGAAATCGCGGACGCCATGAATTCTCATTCGGACGTGGGATTGTGGGATGAACAGGACGGATTCTACTACGACCATCTGTACAACAATGGCGAACACATTCCGATGCGTGTGCGATCTATGGTGGGCATCATTCCGCTGTTCACCTCGATCATCCTGAGCGACGTTGTGCTGGACAAACTGCCGGGATTCCGTCGTCGCATGGAATGGTTCATGGAACATCGCAGCGAACGGCTCGAAAACATCACGTTCATGCAGCGATCTGCCGCAGCAGACGAAACGCGCCC
>JBDNFT010001009.1:0-11023 GCA_041689695.1 Planctomycetaceae bacterium
ACAGTGCTGGGGCGATTATGACAACGGAGTACGCTTCGTTGCCGGCGAATATCTCGGTCAGGGAAGCTCTTGATCAGCTTCGTCAGCAGGCTCCGAACAGCGAAACAATTTATTACGTCTATATCATCAATGAAGATCGGAAGCTGGAAGGATTCATTTCGCTTCGAGAGCTGATTCTGGCAAAACCAGAAGTGCGACTGTCGAGCATTATGCAGCGGGATGTCATTCGTTTTAGAGTCAGCGAAGCGCGTGAAGTCGTGGCTCAGGAAATGGGACGCTACAACTTCATCGCGGTACCAATTGTCGATGCGGATGATCGCCTGGTTGGAATCGTAACGCACGACGATGCCATGGACGTTGTGCAGGAAGAAGCAACGGAAGACGCCTATCTGCAGAGCGCTGTTGCTCCACTGGACGATACTTATGAAGAAACGCCGATACTGACGATTCTTTGGAAACGCGGGATCTGGCTTCTGTTTCTTTCGATCGTGGCTCTGATGAATGCCCGCGTGATAGATCACTACCGATCTTCCACAAGTGAAACACCTGCCTTGGTGCAACATGAGACAGGACTCGCGACGCTGATTCTGTTGTTCCTGCCACTTGTGATGGCCAGTGGTGGAAACGCGGGATCGCAGTCGGCGACGTTGTTCATTCGTATGTTTGCCTTGCAGCCTACAGATTCCAAAGGCGGTGCAGACGGGCTCATCGATCGCAGCTTGATTCTGCGTGAGTTCTTAATTGGAATGGCGTTGGGTGTGACTTTGGCCTCGCTCGATTTCTTCGTCGCATGGGTGTTTTTCGGTTTGAGTGTTCATGAAGCCGCTGCAATCGCGACGACAGTTGTTATCGTCGTTATTCTTGGCACGTCGGCTGGGACACTCTTGCCTTTGGGCCTGCGTCGTTCCGGTATGGACCTTGCGATCATGTCGAATCCTCTCATAGCCGCGATGGTTGACATTCTTGCGGTGGTGATCTTCTATGAGATTGCCTGGCTGTATTTGAGGTGATGATTCGGCAGAAACTGCCGGTGAGATAGCCAATCGTTGCCCAGTGCATCTTCGAAACAACCGACACGAGCCAAAAAGACAGAAATGTTTATCCAGACGGTACGACCGAACCGATGAAAGGATCGTATCGTTCTGTTGCGTTGTCGGGTCAGAAACCTCTCGTCGAATCGAGGGTGAGCTGAAACGGATAGCGACAGCAGTCCGGGGTTCTGGCGGACGTTTCTGCCAGATGTAGTCAGCGTCCGACAAATTGTAGATATCGAACCACCGGGACGGTTTTTCAGCAGTCCGGAACGGAAGGTACTCACGGAGGAGAACTTTCATGCGAAAGTATGGTAAGTGGTTACTGGTACTGGGAGTACTGGCTTCAAGCCAGGCGACCGCCAGTGCAGATGGTTTCCTTGGCACTCGATTGCGGACGCCATTTTCTGGCACCGCCCAAAAAGAACAAAACCAGATTCAGGCCAATCAGATTATTGCCGCGATGAAGGACGCATCCATTCAGGGCTCAGGCGTCAGCGTCGAAGTTCAGAATGGCGTGGCTGTGCTTGAAGGCAAAGTCTTCAAGGCAAGTGACCGAGCACTTGCTCAGCGTCTGGCTCAGACGGTACCTGGCGTCGAGAGCGTTGAAAACAATCTTCGATTCACTGCGGATGCTCAGGGCACCGTGCGGCAGGCATCGGCGACAAACAATGCCGAACTGTTTGAGTCGCAGGTTTCACGTGCTGGCCACGCTGAATCTGCAAGCGGCGGATCAAAAATCCGTCAGGTGAGCGGAGAGACGCAACAGGTTCAGAGCGCTGCTGTCCCTGCTGTCCCTGCTGTCCCTGCTGTCCCTGCTGTCCCTGCTGTCCCTGCTGTTTCATCTCGTCCGGGAGTCGATAATCAGGCGGTCGCCCAACAGATCAGTGAAACACTGGAAAGTGTTGGCCTTGTTGGGTATGCCATCGAAATTCGCTACAACGCTGGCGTGGCAACTTTGATTGGTGACGTTTCGACACTGCAACAGCGTCAGGCTGCAGGGGCAACGGTTTCGCAAATCAACGGCGTGAAGAGCGTTAATAATCAACTGCGTGTTGCAGGTCCTGTCACTCAGACAGCCTACAATCCTCAGATGGCTCAGGGTATGCCGCAGCAGCAGTATGCACCACAGATGATGCCTGCTGGATATACTCAGCCAGGCATGATGACCGATCCGTCAATGCCGCCATCACCGTCTGGTTATGCTCCAACCAGCTTCAACAATCCACAGTTGCCCGGACATGCCTGGCCAGCATACGCTCAGTATCCAAACTCAGCGGCCGTCAGCTATCCAACGCAGTACAGTGCTAGTGCGTTCCCTTACATTGGCCCGTTCTATCCGTACCCGCAGGTACCGATGGGATGGCGTGAAGTGTCTTTGGAATGGGACGATGGTTACTGGCAGTTGAACTTCAATAAAGAAAAAGACAAGTGGTACTGGATCCTGAGTCCAAAGAACTGGTAATCAAAAAACTGTTCAACAAGAATTCGGACTGCTGACGACACTGCTTTGAGGGTAGAACCTTCAAAGCAGTGTTTTTTTTACGATGAACGCGGGGAAAGTTGTTTTTAGACGATCGACAGGAAAGGAATTGCCATTGCCGAGTCCGTCGCCTGGACAACCGGTTGCGATCGGCCAGGCTGAAGGCTGCAGATCTGAGGACAGATCTGCCTACGTCGTCCGACCTGTCCCAGGTCGGAATCCCTCGGCAGGGCGACATTTATGGTAGACTTTTTTGCCGCTCGTGCATCCCCGTTTCATTCTGAGAATCACAATGCAACGAATCCTGGAAGCAGAATTGATGACGGATGTCGCTCAATGTCAGGCGTATGCGTTAGCGAATTTTGGAGCGTCCAATCAGAGATACGTGGATATTGTCAGCGATCTCATGCCAGGCGCAGTCTCGAACGTGCTTGATCTCGGGTGCGGGCCAGGCGACGTGATGATTCGGCTGGCAAAGATCCGTCCCGCATTGAAGATCACGGCCATCGACGGTTCACGAGAAATGATACAACTTGCGTTGGCTGCCATCAGTGCCAACGGCCTGGACGCCAACATTCAGGCGATCGAGGGCTATGTGCCGCAATTGCCGTTGCCAGTAGGTTCCTATGACGCGGTACTTTCCAAGGATTTTCTCCACCATTTGCCAGAGCCCATGGTGTTCTGGCATGAAATCCGCCGGATGATCAAGCCAGGCGGCTTCATTTGTGTGATGGACCTTCGTCGTCCGGATTCGACTGTTATTGCTCGTCAGATCGTCGAAGCCATCGCGGCCAATGACGCGGAAGTCCTCAAAGCTGACTTTTACAACTCTCTGCTGGCTGCATTTACTCCCGAAGAAATCCGTGAACAATTGAAAGCCGCAGACTTCGATTTATCCGTAACAACATGCGGCGATCGACACGTTCTGATGCAGGGATTTGCTACGTAGTGGCCCATGTTACGAATCACGCCGAACGTCGTTGCAGGACGTGTAGGCTGTCGATTTAGTCAAATCGTGAGCAGCGAGGCGCTAGCCGCGGGTTTTGCCCAAACCTATCCCCGACACAATGCATCATGCCGCTACACCAAAATTTCCTTCACAACATTCCCATGGACATCGGTCAGGCGGAAGTCGCGGCCGGCGTGATGGAAAGTGAGGCGTTCGTGATTCAGACCCAAACAATGCAGGATCGTCGCCTGAAGGTCATGGATGTGAACAGGATTTTCCGTGACGTGAAATCCAAAATCGTCGGTAGCCCCGAACGTCATGCCCGGTTTAACTCCGCCGCCCGCTAACCAAACAGTAAATGCCTGTGGATGATGATCGCGTCCGGCGGCGCGGCCCAGTGAGGGATTGGATTCGACCATCGGCGTGCGGCCGAATTCTCCGCCCCAGACGACGAGTGTGTCGTCGAGCATGCCCTGGCGTTTGAGATCAGACACAAGTGCGGCGGATGCCTGGTCGGTATTCTTAGCGTTGTTCTGAACGTTGCCTTTTACGTTACTGTGCGCGTCCCAGCCGCTGTGAATAATGCTCACATAACGCACGCCGCGCTGGACCATGCGGCGGGCCAACAGACAGGCTCGAGCGAAGCTGGGGTTTTCTGGTTCGCAGCCGTACAGATTGAGTGTGTCTTCTGTTTCCGATGACAGGTCCATCAGCTCAGGAGCCGACACTTGCAGTCTTGCCGCCATTTCGAACGATGCGATGCGTGTTGCAATTTCCGGATCGGACACTTGCTGCAGGCGATGCCGATTTAGTTGATTGATGACTGAAAATGTGTCCTGCTGCACAGCTTCTGAAATTCCATTCGGAGTGGCAACATTCAGAATCGGCTCACCCTGACTGCGAAACTGTACGCCCGTGTAAATCGTCGGCAGAAAACCGCTCGACCACAGTGCTGCACCGCCGCTGATTCCATCACCGGTGCTCATCACGACGAACGAAGGCAGGTCGCGCGTCTCGGAGCCAAGTCCGTAGAGCAACCACGATCCCAGACTCGGACGGCCGGGTTGCGAAAATCCCGTGTTCATAAAAATCTGAGCCGGCGCGTGATTGAATTGATCGGTGTGCATGGACCGAACAAGGCAGATATCGTCCACGATCGATGACAGATGTGGCATGGCGGAGGAAATTTCTGCTCCGCACTCTCCATGTTTCGCGAAATCAAACTGAGGCCCCATCACGGCGGCGTCCGGCTGAATGAATGCGTATCGCTGGCCTCCGATGACGGAAGGCGGCAACGGCTTACCACTGAGTTCTGTCAACAACGGCTTGTTGTCAAACATTTCAAGTTGACTGGGAGCACCCGCCATGAAGAGATGAATCACGGCCTTTGCTGAAGGATCAAAATGTGGCAACCGCAAAGCAAGTGGATCTGCCGACGTTCTGTCTGCAGCGGCGGCATGATCGGACATCAAACCTGACAGTGCGATGGCACCGAGGCCAGAACTGCATTGAGTCAGGAAATGACGCCGCCGCTGTTGGTGAAGCCATGTTGTGAGATTTTGTGAATTCATGTTTGGTATTTCCAATTAGGACTACGGCCTCGTCACCGCTTCATCAAGGCCGAACAATGCACGGGCTGTCGCCGTCCAGACCGCGTGTTCCACAACTTCATCGTCCGGTGATTTTTCATCTTTCTCCACTGAACTCAACAACTGGCGAGCCAATGCTGGATCCTGCTGGAATACGGTTCTTTGTCTTATGACGAATTCCGACAGTTGTGTGAGTTCCTCCTGATCCGGATTTCGAGTCAGCAACTGGCGAAACAGTCGCGTGATTTTTTCTTCATCACTGGCCAGTATCGCATTCTCCAGAACGTGCTTACCGGCCGCTTCTGCCATGTCCACAAACATCACGTCGTTCAGCAACGTCAGCGCCTGCAGCGGCGTATTGGATCGACTGCGATTGGCGACGCAGGCTTCTCCGCTGAGTCCGTCGAATGTCGTGATCATGGCAAACGGTGCGGTGCGTTTGATGTGCGTGTAAATGCTGCGACGGTAGCGATCGTCCCCGGCACTCGCGTTCCAGCCCGGCCCGCCATAGGCGACTTCGGTGACTCCTTTCGGCTGCAGTGGGCGAACAGGAACGCCGCCGCGTTTGTGAGACAACGTGCCCGACGCCTGCAACATGGAATCACGCACAATCTCGGCCTCCAGTCGCAGTCGCGGCATAAAAGTGAGCAACCGATTTTCCGGATCGACCCTTGCGGCGTCTGGACGGTATGTAGACGATTGTCGATACGCGGCACTCGTGACGATCCGCCGATGCAATTGCTTCATAGACCACTTGTCGTCAGTCATGAAAGTCACCGCCAGCCAGTCGAGCAACTCCGGATGATCGGGCGGACTTCCCTGCATTCCAAAATCATCCACAGTCGCCACGATGCCGCGGCCAAAGAACGCCGCCCATTGTCGATTGACGACAACGCGCGCGGTCAGTGGATTGTCAGAACTCATCAACCACTTCGCGAATCCGAGTCGATTCTTTGGCAACTCCACAGGCCACGCATGCAGGATTTCCGGCGATGTGGGTTCAACCTGTTCCTTGGGTTGCAGATATTCGCCGCGATGATGGCGATATGTTGGGCGAGGATGATTGGCGGGACGTTCCTGCATGACAAGAGTTTCCGGCACGGTCGGCCGCATACGCAACTTGCGAATACGTTCAACTTCGGCAGCGTGTTGCGGTGTCGACATCAGAAACTGGTTCCTCAACGATTCGCGATCCGTCGCCGATAATTGCTCATCCGGCAGAAGCAGCAGTCGCTCGACGTCATTCGAGTAATCACGTGCTGCGGTAGTGTGTTCTGCAGAGGTTGCCGAGAAACGAAAACGTCCCAGTGAACTTGCGAAATGCCGTCCAAACGTCATCTGCATTTGCAACGTGTTGCCAGCGGGCACAGGAGTCTTCAGCACGAAGACAGCCACATGGCGTTCTCCCTGACGATCATGAACGGCCCAGCCGGATTGCACATCACCGTCAATCGCCATCGCGGCCGTCGCCGGACTGCTGCCGAATCGATTTTTGGAGTAAGTCTCTGTCGCCGACACGAAGGGAAATTCCGACGTCGCTGATTTGGCTTGCAACTCTGATTTGGCTTGCAACTCCGTCAGATAGAAGTCACCCAACGTGCCTTCGTAATAGGTCGAACCAGGCCCCCGCGAGGGAAGTCGTTCATCGGGCAATGCCTCCAGTCGTAGCGCCGTGATGGGCTTATCGATCGCCGCTAATGTCACAAAGTAGTCATCTCGTTTTGCGGTATCACCTGATGCAAAAATGGAATCGTCCGACTGGATTGTTAGCGTTGGCAGCGATGCGTGAACTTCGACAGGTTTCATGATTTGCCATGATGCCGCGTTGGTTCGTTCGGCCTGCAACCATGTGGCGAAAGCGTCCGAAGTGGCTGCTGCGACTTGAAACGGAATCTCATGCGCGGCGTTCAGCGGCCATTTCTGTAGAAGTTCTCGCTGCAGTTTGTCCGCCTGCTGCAGATTTGCCTGCCACCGACTTTCAAAATCTTCACCAGGTAACTCCAGCGACGGCTCATCGGCATTGTTCAGAAACGCCATCAATTGATAATAGTCATGATGAGTGATTGGATCGTACTTGTGCGTGTGGCACTGAGCACAGCCCGTGGTCAGGCCGAGCCACGTGGTGCCGGTCGTGGCAACGCGGTCCGTCATGGCATGAAAACGAAACTCGAGCGGATCGATGCCGCCCTCTTCGTTCAGCATCGTGTTGCGATGAAATCCGGTCGCAATCCGCTGGGATTGAGTCGCATCGGACAACATATCGCCCGCAAGCTGTTCAATCGTAAACTGATCAAATGGCATGTCGGCGTTGATCGCATTAATCACCCAGTCGCGATAAGGCCAAATTGAACGCTCGCGGTCTTTTTCATAACCGTTCGTGTCGGCATAGCGTGCCAGGTCCAGCCAGCGACGAGCCCAGCGTTCGCCGTATTCCGGCCGCGCGAGCAATTCATCAACCAGCGCCTGCCATGCCGTCTCATCAATGCCAGCGGAGCTTGCTGTTTCTTCCTTTGAAGTTCCAGGAAGCAGCCGCGTGACCCAGGCATCTGCTTCCTCAACCGCCGGCGGCAGTCCGATCAGATCAAGGTAGACTCGACGAATCAGCGTGTACACGTCTGCCTGCGGCGATGGAGGAAGCTGGTGTCGCAACTGAGCTTGCCCAAGGAACTGATCAATTTCATTCCGTGGCCAGCCTGCGACTTGCGGCATTTGGACATCAGGCACGACAGGTTTCGTTGGTGGCACAAATGCCCAATGCTGATTCCACGCGGCTCCGGCATTCACCCATTCAATCAGCAGTTGACGCTGCTCATCGCTCAGCGTTTTCTTCGCCCCCGGCGGTGGCATCTGGACATCAGGATCTGTGGACAGGATTCGATTCACGAGTTCACTGGCCGCAGCATCTTCACTTTTGACGATGGCCACCCCATCGCGAACCTGAAAAAGTCCGTCCTCCGTATCCAAACGCAAATCCGCCTCGCGCGCCTGCTCGTCTGGTCCATGGCAGGTGAAACAGACGTTACTCAGAATTGGACGAATGTCGCGAGAAAAATCGATCTTGCCGGATTCCGCCGTCGAATCTTGTGCACTCACGACGGCAGTTCCACCAAACCCTCCAAAGGCGGCGGCCAACAGCAGAGCGAAACGAACAGGCAATTTTCCGTGCAGCAGAGAATAGATCGACATGGCACTCACCGTCTTGATTTCATTGAACGTCAGTGAAACATTGTAACCAATCACGGCCTGAAACAAGGATGTTTGGCCGGCCGAAGTCGCAACGATCCAGCGATCTGTGACAGATCAAGTCTCATGGAAAGCTATCAGCTGTACTTCACGCGGTTGGAATAGGGAGGTAGCCGGACTCGTGAGAGTTCGGAGTTTTGCCAGCAATTAATCACTTCGCCGCCTCCGACCATTGCTAAGCAGGCCAGGAAATCAAAACCCACCTTATATAAACGCTCCATTTCGATCTGCTGAATTGTATTTGATTTCAGTATTCTGCCTGAACGGGTACAATTCCGCTTGAGACAAATTGATCCCGGACGCGATTCGATCGACAGGCTGCAATAAGGAACGAGCATGAGGGACTCCCTACAAGCGAGTCATACACACGGAAACCGCTGTGGTTTGCCTCGTCGCAAACTGTTGCAGGCTGGGTTGACGGGTTTTACGGCACTGACCATGGCGGATGTGTTTCGGCTTCAGGCCGCCACAAGGGCCGACACGAGTTCTCCCAAGACTGCCGTGATCATGGTCTGGCTGCGTGGAGGCGCAAGCCATCTGGAGACGTTCGATCCTAAACCGGAAGCTCCGTCTGAATTCCGAGGTCCGTACTCGGCAATTGATACCAATGTTGCCGGCATTCAAATCTGCGAACTTCTGCCTCGCCTCGCCACGATGGCCGACAAGTATTCCATTCTGCGTTCCATCGCCCATACCGGAGGCGGGCATCCAGCGGGATCGTTGCAGGTTCTGGGCGGTGATCCTGACGCCCAGGACAAGGTGACGCCCAAACTTCCTGACTGGATGTCTGTCGCAAGTTTTGTGCGGCAGGATTCCAGACGCAGCTTGCCGAACTATATGGCCATCAACCCAGTTGATCGCTATGACAGTTTCACGATCGCCGGGCCCACATATCTGGGCCCGTCTCATGCGCCGTTCGCGATTGTGGGCGATCCCAGCAACCCCGCGTTTGAAGTCCCCAATGTTGGCCTCGCACCGGATCGGCGAGACCGCCTCGAGCGGCGGATGCAACTCAAATCCGGCTTCGACAATCTCCGTCGCGATCTCGACACATCAGGGACACTGACTGCCATCGATCAATTTGAAGCGCAGGCACTGGGCTTGTTAACCAGTCCAAACGCAGGAGATGCATTTGATTTGCGAAAGGAGTCCACGTCGGTCCGAGAACGTTATGGCATGAACGCCTGGGGCCAACAACTGCTGATGGCTCGACGACTCGTGGAAGCCGGCGTTGAAATCATCGCAACGGAGTTTGACGGCCCACTGTGCGGACGCGTTCAGAATTGGGATGATCATGCAGTGAACCAGCACGTCTTTGATGCGTACAAGTTTCGAACGCCGGTATTTGATCAAGCCGTATCAGCCCTGATTGAAGACATCTACGCCCGTGGTCTGGATCAGCGGGTGCTGGTAATCGTGGCTGGTGAATTCGGACGCACGCCGCGAATCTCGTATGTTGCCAGCAGTGGCGGTGGCGTGGCCAGCGGACCAACGGGCACCGTTCAACCTGGTCGTGACCACTGGCCTCGCGCAAATTCCATGTTGTTTGCGGGAGGCGGGATCCGCACCGGACAAGTCATTGGTGCGACTGATGCTCGAGGTGAAGATCCGATCGATCGCCGAGTCGGCACGGGAGATTTTCTGGCAACGATCTACAAGCATCTGGGAATCGACTACGAACGCCTGGCCATCGCCGATTTTACGGGGCGTCCGGTCCCAATCCTGAATTCCGGGGCACCCATTCCAGAGTTGCAGCGAACCAGCGTTTGAATTTCCCCCCAACTGGGCGCGCCTTGATAATGAGCAGGAAGCCTTCGACCAGTTCCTTCGCGAACAGGACAAAAAGGATTCTGAACAATGCAAAAAGGGTCGTGGAATTGAGACCTAATCATTTTCAACGGGGCGGGGGCCATCCAACTGACAAATTTCCAAGACAGATCTTTATGGATGCCCCGCAGCTCCGAAGGAAACTGGAAACAACTCGATTATGGCCGGGGAGCGGGGACCTTACCGTCCAACGCTGAATCCAACTCACGCTTCAATTTCTCTGATAGCTTAGCGTCCGTCACAAATCCTTTCAGTTGATTGGCCACTTCTTTGGCTTCGGAAACGCGATCGTTCTTAACGAGGATTGCGACCAGAATTGCGGCTTGATTGACGACCGTCTTATCGACAAAGTTCTGATACTCCTTGCCGAATTTTTTGGTCATCGTCAAGCCCTGAGCGTAGCTGTCACCGATCCGCTGAACGTCACTTTCCGGGTCAATGTACTTACCGCACAACTCGTACTCCTTATGCTTGATCAATGCCGGTTCCGAAATGCGGTACATCAGTTTTGCGTCTTCCTCAGACGCTGCACTCAGCCACTTAAACACTTCGACGGTTCGTTCTTCCTGTCTCAATGTCTTGTTAATTGCCGTAAAATCCTGAAAGTCTTCGAAGCGAACCCGAATGCGATTTTCGTCCCGCATCTTCTTCTCTGTTTCGTCACGTATGTCAATCAGTTTTTCGAGCGCTGGCGGATATTTTTCGCCGAGTTTAAGCCAATTCATCATCGCAAAAGAGAGTCGAACCCCCGACTGTGCAGGCTGCAGTTTGACCGCGTTTTCGTGATACCAAATCTGTTTGGCCAACGCGATCGCGTACTTTCCCGCAGCAGCATCAGCGGCAGCTTCCTGCATAATCGCCGAAGGATCCGGGTTTTCAGGCGGTGTCCATTCATCGCCCT
>JBDNFT010001010.1:0-3826 GCA_041689695.1 Planctomycetaceae bacterium
GATGGAGATGGCAAAGCCGATGTTCGGGAGATTATGTACAAGGGCTTCGTCGAAGGCAACCAGCAGCATCGCGTAAACGGTCTGCGCTGGGGACTCGACGGCTGGTTGTATCTGGCAAATGGTGACAGCGGCGGAGAGATTGCGGGCACAGGATTTATTCCGGCGAGCGGTGGGCGTCAGCCCTCCGGTACACCCGCGGCGAATCGTACCGAAGGGTTAACGCCCTTCGCTCGCCAAAGCACTTCACTTCGTGGCCGGGATCTGCGGTTCAACCCGGACACCAACGAACTGGACACCGTCAGTGGCCAAACTCAGTTCGGCCGAGAACGTGACGATTTCGGAAACTGGTTCGGCAACAACAACTCGAACCCGATCTATCAATACGTACTGGAAGACCGCTACGTGCGACGCAATCCACGCGCAGGCATTTCACAGGTCACAGCTCAAGTGTCGGTGATTCCGGGTGCCGCACCGGTATATCCAACCAGTCGCACGCTGGCTCGCTTCAATGACTTTGCGTTTGCCAATCGCTTTACCTCCGCCTGCAGCACGATGATCTATCGCGACAATTATCTCGGCGAACAATACTACGGCAACGCATTTACATCAGAGCCCGTGCATAACCTCGTGTCGCGTTTGGTGCTGACTCGCGAAGGATACGGCTTCAAAGGCGAACGCCCGGCCGATGAGCAGGAGTCCGAATTTCTGGCGTCATCTGACAACTGGTTTCGTCCGACGATGATCCGCACGGGGCCTGATGGTGCCATCTGGGTTGCTGACATGTACCGTGCTGTGATTGAGCATCCGGAATGGATTCCGCCGGAGTATCAACGCAAGATGAATTTGTACGCTGGTAATGATCGCGGGCGGATTTATCGAATTGTGCCTGCGAGTGAATGTTGCGGTGAGACCTCGGCGAGCGGTGGGCGTCAGCCCACCGGTACACCGACCGCGAATCGTACCGGTGGGCTGACACCCAACCGCGCGCCTGTTCTTAATGCGGAACCTGATCTACGGCCGCCTGCATCTGGTGTGTTAACGTCACTGGTCGCTGGTCGCGGCGAGGCCGCGAAGTCCTTTCCGGCAGAAAGGACCTACTTTGATCAACCATGGAATGAGATTCCGAAAGCAGATCTCGTTAAGCGGCTCGAAAGTCTCAACGGCTGGTGGCGGGATCTCGCGCAGAGAATTCTAATGTATCAGTACGATGAACTGTTGGACGATACCACGACTATCGAGGGAATTCGGAATTTGGCGAATTCAACTCACAGCTCAGCGGTCTCGGTTCAAGCGATGGCAATGTTGAATGCAGTGGCGCGAGATGCCGACCGCTTAAAAGCTTGCTTCTTTAAAGGCATCGAAAACGAATCGCCGAACGTCCGACGCGAGGCCGTGGAGTTGCTTGAATCGTTGCTCCGGGCTGGTGACCTGGACGCAATTGCCAAACTCACGGCAATCGCCGCCGACCCTGATCTCGGCGTTCGCCTGCAACTCATACTCAGCCTGGGCGAAGCGAAGGGTGATAGCGGAGCTAAGTTGCTCGGACAGATGATGCGCGAAAACTTCGATGATTTGACCCTGCGAAACGCGGGGCTGACGTCGCTGACCCCGGAGAATATCAGCGGCGTGCTTAACGAAGCATTGAATGTGCCTGCAGATCAACTTAACGAAGGACTCATCGGTATTTTGCTCGGGCAGGCCGCCGCCATGGGAAACGACGACACGCTTGGCGAGCCATTGACGCAGCTCGTGAAATCTATCGACGACGCAGCTCCATCGTCGCGGTTTGATCTGATTGCAGAAGTATTGCGGAAAACGCTTCGCAGTGACGCAGCATCAAAACTGAAATTGCTTCCCGAGTTCAAAACGACTCTCAAAAATGCAGGTGAGACAGCGATGGTCGTCGCGCGGAATGCATTGGCTGAACCTGATCGTCGAGCAGCCGCTTTGCGATTCGCCGATGTGGTGGGCGTGGTTGATCCTGCCAGCGAGTCGTTTGCAGATTACCTTGAACCACAGACGCCGACCGTGGTCCAGATTGCCGCCGTGAATAGCATTGTTCGCCATGCGAATGAAGCGGTTATCAAACGACTTCTTTCTAACTTCAATAGTTTTGCTCCGGCAGTGCGTTCCGAAGTCCTGGCATTGTTGCTTCAGCGGGAATCGACGATCGAGACTATGCTGGATGCGGTTGCCGATGAAACGCTGACGGATAGCGATTTCGATGCGACAGAACTTGACGCGATGCTGAATCATCGCAACCACAAAATTTCGGCACGAGCAAAGTCGCTGCTCAGTGGCGACTCCGTTTCATCCCGTGCGGCCATCATCGACGATTTCAAATCGCAGATTGCAAATTTGAAATCTGAAATTTCAAATGAAGCACGAATCGCGGCAGGAAAACTTGTGTTCGAAAAACGCTGCGGCACGTGTCATAAACTGCAGGACATCGGCAAAGATATTGGTGCCGATTTGGCCGCGTTGAAAGATCGATCGACAGACGCATTGCTGACAGCTGTGCTCGATCCCAATCGAGCTGTCGAATCAAAATTCCTGACGTACACAGTCGTCACCAAAGATGGACTACAGTACTCAGGAATGCTCAAAGGCGAAACTGGCGGCGGATTGACGTTGATTGGCAGTGAAGGCAAAGAATTCACTGTCGCACGAGCGGACATTGATGAACTGGTCGCGTCGAAACGTTCGTTGATGCCGGAGGGACTTGAAAAGGACTTGTCAGCGCACGACCTGGCGAACGTGATCGCCTTTGTGCAATCCAACGGGACTGCATGGAAAGGGTTCGAAGGGAATTCGCCACAGTTTGTCAAAGCAAACCCTGATGGCACGATCACTCTGCCCGCATCGGCGGCGGAAATTTATGGTCCGAGCTTATTGTTTGAAGAAAAATACGGCAACCTCGGCTTTTGGACATCAACAGACGACTATACGAAATGGACATTTGAAGTTCCGAAGTCCGGCCACTGGACTGTCGAGTTCGATTTCGCGTGCGACGACAGTACGGCCGGGAGCTTGGTCAAACTTTCCACCGGTAATCGGCTTTTGTCCGCGCGAGTTCCAGGCAGTGGAACATGGGACCATTATCAAACATGGCAGGCCGGAACGATCGATCTTCACCGTGGTCGCGGGCAACTGATTGTGACAGCTCCGGAGAAACCACCGATGGCGTTGATGGATCTGAGGGCGATTCGATTGATACCGCCGAAATAGGGATGATGGATCGGCAAGGCAATGTCTCAAGTGCTCTGTCCTGAGTAAGTTTAGTAATCGAGATCGTAGCGAAAGTCGTCAAGACTTTCGGCGATTTAGGCAGTATCCGAAACTCTTGACGAGTTTCGCTACTAATAAACCTGACTTGGACACACCACTAATTGACTGTCGAACTGACAACACCATTCGCAAGTCGCGTCATCAAAAGATCTCCGGAAGTGACCTGAGCAGAATCGCGTAGGACGCTGCCATCTGATGTTTGCGTCAATGAAAAGCCACGGGACAGAACCTGGAGCGGACTGAGTGCGTGTAGCGATGCTGCGGTGCGTGCGACGTTTTGCTGACGGCGTTCAACGAACAGCTTCATGGCCGTCACGGCGCGTTGTCCCAGATCATCGCACGACATGCGACGCTGATCGATGAGAGTCATCGGTCTCTGGATGACTGATCGAGCTTCAATCGCGCTGAGTTGCAGGCGGACGCGTTCCAGCCGATTGCGAAGCACTTGCCGCAATCGTTGAGCCGTAAAGTCGAGTGAATCACGCAAGTCCTGCATGGATGGCACGACCAACTCACCGGCTTCACTTGGAGTCAGTGC
>JBDNFT010001011.1:0-1760 GCA_041689695.1 Planctomycetaceae bacterium
ATTTCGCCAATACCCATTCCAATTTGTCTTACAAAAATCACTGCCCGAAATTGAGTTTTGTTTTCTTGCCAGTTCGCAGTAATCATTAAGAAATCGGTGTCCTGAGTCAGAAGGACTCTATCAAGATCTGTGGCTCGTGACAGTAACTCCTCATCAGGCAATTCAATCGTTCCATCTCGCTGGCTGGTCAAAACATCAATGCCACAGCGTCTCAATCCTGACGTCACCGCGAGTGGAACATGCACGTCCGTGTACAGCAATGCGGCCACTTAGTTTTTCCTTGCTGTCAATCGTTGCAACAACTCCTCACGCGAAACTGGAACTGGTTTCCGCTGCGATTCCGCCTGAAGGACGGAAGATTTAATCTCTGCAACCACTTCATCAAAATGATCGTAGAACCAGGTCAACACTGAGTAGACTTGTTCGGGTCGCAGATCGGGATGTTGCCGCAGAAGTTCTTCGGCAGTCCATCCATATTGATAGTGCTCTGCGGCAAGGTGAATGGCCTTATGTCGAGTCGCCCCGATATGCACAAAACCACCTTCTGCGACAGTCAGGTGAGGATACAACGTCGCTGTTTTACTCATATTTTGACCTCGACTGAAAGCTTTGTGTTCTTCGCCCGTTAAAACGCAATTGTACCTCCGTCTGCCATATTAGGCGATAACTATATCCAAATCTTAGCAGGGGTCTGGTTTAGATATCATCAGTTCGAACTACGGGATTAAGAGCCTGATTAAGATTAAGAAGTTACGGCACCCAGATGAACTCGCTGATATTCATCACACTCCACACAACATCTTCGTAGACTTCGCGCCATTCCGGACGCAGGCGAGGATCCGCTGGCAATCCTGATCGAGCACGCTTTTCCAATTCTAATGCCACCGTCGTGGATTCAGGACTCAAGTGATTTGACCATGTGACGGCTGGCAGCGGCTCGTAAGGCAGAGGTGTCGGGATTTCGTCTGCGGGAAACAAGCGGTCGCCAAACCCTGCGGTCAGCGCGATTGAAAGCGGCGCGCATTCGGAATCGCTTGGCAGGCGGCTGAGATAACGCAGGAAAATGCTGTTGACGAGTTCTTCCGGAGACGTGGCATGGACCGCGATTTCGGCAAGCCCGCTGCCCTGCGTTGCACGAGTCAACAGCACAGAAGCTGTACTGTTGGCGAGCACACCCGGCTGCAGAACATTCGCTGCGGTTTCGCGATCCGTGCGGGGATTCTGACGCGAACCGCTCCAGCCGAATGCTTCCATGATGTCGGTGATCGCTCGCGCGCGAGGCAGACCGAGACTTGGTCGATCTCGTTCATTCGCCAGACTCGCCAGCATCCATGCACGTTCAGGCACGCCGAGCGTCAGGCGATTTGAAGCCGGTCGCCGAGCGTCGGGGTCAAACGTGAGTTCTTCGACATCCAGCTCCTGACCGGCAGCCGAGCAAAGAGAATCAACGACCTGCTCCGCCGACATTCGTCGCCGATCCGGAGCGACGAAGAATCGCAGCTCCGGAGTTGTCGTGCGGTTCGTTCCGGTCGCCGCACGTTGATAAACGTCCGATGTCATAATCAACCGCGCCAGATGCTTCATGTCGTAGTCATGGGTAATGAATTCCTGTCCAAGCCATTGCAGCAATTCCGGATGACTCGGCGCGTGCCCTTCCCAATCGTCTGGCGGTTCCACAATTCCGGCCCCAAGCAATCTTCGCCAGACACGATTGACGACGACCTGAGCAAATCGCGTGTTCTGCGGAGAAGTCACAAGTG
>JBDNFT010001012.1:0-3360 GCA_041689695.1 Planctomycetaceae bacterium
ATGCAGAACCAGGGCTTCGATCCGAAGACCTGTATTCCGCAAGGTATGAAGAGCAGCGGCTCGCTTGCGAACGCCAAACTCCCCGAGCCGATCAGTGCTCTTGAACCCTACAAAGAACGACTGCACATCATCAACGGCTTGCACGGCCTCCACACCAGTCCCTCGCACAGCGCCTTCTTCGGTGCGCTCGGTGGTTATCGCGGTAGTGACGGCGTGCCGCCCAGTGCATCGACGATCGACTATGAATTGAGCAAGGCCCTGCCTCAGACGCTTCTGCCTCATCTGTGCATCGGCATGGATTCAATCGAGAACATGAAGACCAAGCCAACCATTGCAACGCTATCAGCCAGCGGCGCAGGTCAGCCGATCTTCATGCATTCGAATCCGAATCATCTTTATCAGATGCTCTACGGTGGCATTTCCACAGGCGACATTCGGTTGCAGCACGAAGCCCGATCGAGTGTGATGAACCAGATCCAAAAGCTCGCCTCCACCAAAGGACAATCGCTTCCGCTTGCGGACCAAAAGCGTTACGACCAATACGTCCAGGGATTCCATGAGGTCAATGGATTGCGTGATCGCTTAGACACGGTTGCAGATCACTTGCGTAAGTTTGCCCCCGCGGTGGACGAGCGATACACCAACCCGGGATTCGAAACCGACTGGCACGATGTTCTGCTGGACCTCGGCATCTCGGCGCTCACCTCAGGGATCACTAACACGCTGACTATCGGCTCCGGCCGTGGTGAAATCTTTGGTGCATGGAAGGGACTGGGCATCGATCAACAAGGCCACAACCTCGGACACATGGACCAGCCCGACAATCCGATCTGGATCAAGATTCGCCAATACAACAGTCGTATGTTGGTGCGGATGATGGAAACACTCGAAAGCGTGCCCGAAGGAAGTGGCACGATGATGGACAACACACTGATCGTCTACACAAGCAACAACGCAGACAAACAGCACACCAACGGTGCCAACTGGCCGGTCATGCTGTTAGGCGACCTCGACGGCGCATTCAAGACGGGCTGCTTTACGCAACTGGACGGCAAGCGACCGATCAACGCGCTCTACACGTCGCTGCTTCACGCCGCCGGCCAGAACTGTGATCGATTCAACATGGATGAGAAGATGGCCAAAAAGTTTGACACCGGTAACGGCCCGCTCAAGGAAGTGCTGGCATGAGTCAGGTCAGATTCATGCTGGCGTTTGCACTTTCGTGGTGCCTTGTGTCCGTCACGAATGGCGAGACTTATACGCCCGGCCAGACAGTCAACAAAGACTTTGATAGTTTTGCGAAAATGTTTCTCCAAAGCCACTGCGCCGACTGTCACGGCGAGACGGCACCGGAAGGCAATCTCTCGCTGCATGACTTGGGACCTGTGGATGAAGTCAACGCCAGCACTTGGAGAAGCGTCTGGGCGCAGGTGACATTAAAGGAAATGCCGCCGGAGGATGCCGATCAGCCTGAGATTATCAAGCGGCTGCAGTTTTCAGACAGGATTGTCGGCGAACTGACACGTGTCATGCGCGACAAGGGCGGTTTCTATGACCACCTCGATCCGAACAAAGGCAATTTCGTCGATCACGAGTTGCTCTTTGGCCCGCTGCCCGAGGGCATCCAGCTTAAGCCGACATCATCTCCGGCACGCATCTGGCGCGTGACGCCTCAGGAGCACATCACGCGACTGAACGAATTGATCAACACGGAAGCGGAGTTCGATCCGGAAAAGCCAGGCCTTCGCACTCACGGCGATGACGTTCCCACCAACCATGGCGGTGAACTCAAACTGTACTTCGGTACCGATCGTATCATCCAGTGGCAAGGCGGGACGGTCGCCTACGCCACCGCAGTCAAGAGTGTCCCCGCTGTCTTGTCATCCGCTCGCGATCATGGTCTGGAAAACTACCCGGACTTCTACACCGTCAACAGCGCCGAAGCGACGCAGATCATGAGCGTTGCAAACGACATCATTCGCTACATGGCAGATGGGCCGCTCAGTATCGCTCAGCCCTACCAAATCACTGACGATCCTAAATCCATCGCGGACAAGATGAAGGGCGATATTCGTGGGCTGCCAACCAGTTTGGTGTACAGTACCAAGGTTCTACGTCCACTGACGCCGGTTTACGATCTGATGAAGGAAGACGGCGTGACTGACGAGCGTTTGCGTGCTGCAGTGGACTATCTGTTCGAGTCACTAACCTTCCGTCCGCCCAGCAAACCGGAATCAGACGCTTACCTGGCCATCGCCAAAGAATCCATCGACAAGCTCGGTAAAAAAGATGGTGCTGTCCTCGGTCTATCATCCATCTTCCTTGATCGCGACGCGCTCTTCCGGCCGGAACTAGTGCTCTGTCACGAGTGCAATGATGGGTGGCCGGGGTTGGAGAGCGACAGCTCGAAACCCCGGGGCTTCCTTCGCTCCGCTCAGTCCAGCCCCGGCCACCCGATCCCTCATTCCAACCGTGACAGAGCACTTGCTGAGCGCGGCATTCCGGATCAACACGGCCGCGTGATGCTGCAGGACTGGGAGCTGGGCTTAGCGGTCAACCACGCGCTGCGCTACATCAAGCCAGACGAAGAGCTGCGAGCGGCAATTATTGACGGGCGAATGCGCACCAAGGCGGATGTGAAACGCGAAGTCGAACGCATGCTGGCCGACAATAGCATCCGCAAGCCGCGCGTGCTGCGATTCTGCCGCGATTACGTCGACTACGATCTGGGCGGCTACAGTTGCAAAGACGCGAGAACGCTGGCGGACACGGGGGTGAGCAACCGGGGAGAGTCTCACTACCGTGCCATGTTTGACGCGACGGCCAGCACTGACCGCTTGATCGAACTCATCCTGCAGGAAGACAAAGATGTACTCAAGCAGTTGCTGACCACTGACAAAGTCGTGGCCACTAACGCAGATAGTGTTTATTTCGGCAGGAAACGTTCTCTCCAGGAGAAAGCCGCGTCCGTTGCTGCAGAGAAGAAGGCGCTGGCTGAGGCGACGAAGAAAGAGAAGGGCGAACTTGAAGCTTGGAAGGAGGAAAATCCAGGGAAGGAACCGCCGAAGCCAAAGGAAAAGAAGAAACAATCGAACATCAATCACGACGTCACCGAGGCTGAATTGTCAGGGCCGGACATCTATGCTCGGGTGAGTCGACGCAGCTTCGGTAATGGATCCATGAATCCAGAACGTATCCTGGCCACCGCCCCCGAAGGCGAACGTCTGGGCATCTTGACCCATCCCAGTTGGCTCGTTTCGCACTCCGATGCGATGGACAATCACGCGATTCGGCGCGGGCGATGGATTCGCGAGCGGCTGCTGGGCGGCGGCATTCCTGATGTGCCAATCACAGTTGATG
>JBDNFT010001013.1:0-2435 GCA_041689695.1 Planctomycetaceae bacterium
CAGTGTGTTCCGAGGCTGGAGCCTCGGAACAAGGACATGAATATAACTGAACCTTCGATGATCAGGCATTGTTGACACCGACCGCTGCTACCGATCGCCATCAGCGAGATATCCGGGCATTGCCGTGAGTGTTGTCTTAAGTCTTGCAAGAGCCCGGATGTAGCGGTCGCTGGCGGCTTGCTCTGAAATTCCCAGAACCTGCGCGGCTTCGCGATTGCTGAGTTGTTCAAAATGCCGCAAAGCAAGAACTTCGCGATCGATGTCCTTCATGTCCATCAGGGCGTCGTTGAGCTTCTGAGACATTTCTTCACGCAGTGCAACTTCGCTGGGGCTTGTCAGATTATCCAGCAAATGATACGACAGTGACGTTGAAGTGGACGACGACGACCAACCGCGGTCAATTGAAAACTCCGTGCCGGCATTTCGTTTTTGAGTATTCAAGTGGCGACGATGAATATCCACCAGCGTCTGACTGGCGATCAATCGGAACCAGACAAAGATTGAACGCGAAGCATCGATCAGAAAATGGTCAATTCGCTGCACTGCGGACAGCCATGCATCCTGCAGCACATCGTCCGCATCGACACGTCCATGCAATCTGGGATCCATGCGAAATGTAATCATTCGCCACAGACGGTCACGATGTTGCGAGAACAACTCAGCCAGCGCGTTCTGGTCGCCATTTGCAACACGTGCGATCAGTTCTGCTTCGGACGAGCTGTTTGACACAATGGCAGGACTCCGCTTTGGGCATTCGGCTAATGAAAACTCACTGTGTTTTGTAGCCGGACTCCCCACGGAATTGAAGCGAAGCAATGCCTCAGTAAGGATCAGCGTCGCAACTGAACCTGTTCCAGGCCACTGACTTCGATGACGTCTCGTTTCTCTTGCTCAGAGTACCGAGTTCCCTGAACTCCAACCTGCTGGCCAATGTAGGAATCGAGGCTCACGCCTCCAGTTGTCTTCAGATCCGCCAGGACTTTTCCAGTTGGTGACATCAGAACGTAACCCGATCCCTGAGACGGATCATCGACGCGTCGCACGATACCAGCCCCGATGAATCGATTCTGTGGACTGCCTGGTTTGATAACATTTGGCGAGGAATTCTCTGTGACTTGTTCGCCATCTAATTCTTCATTTGACACAGTATTCTGTGTCACAGCATCACCATTTTCCATAGCAATATTTGACGAACCGATTTGATTATTCTGCACGAATTCTTCAAATGCCTGAGCAAGTTGGGTTGGCTGTCCGGCGGCCGCCATTGATTCAGGGCCAACAGAGGAAGCCAGTGCTGGGGCCAGCGGAGTTTTAAATCCGTGCGGGCTACGTGCGACTAATGACGCATCGCGCTGTTCGGTTTGTGATGTCAGTTGACGTAATTCGATCAGCTTTGAAAGGCGACGACGATATCTTTCGATCGCCGGATACCGCATGTCGATAGTCCCCGAGAGAGACTTCTGAGTTGCCGCCTGTTGCAGCATCCTGTATTCGGTTTCAATTGCATCAAGATTCCACGTCGAAGAATCGAGTCGCAGCATTTCACCGAAACGGCGATCGATATCGGCAAGTTGCTGACGTTCTGATTGTTTCTGCTGAGCGGCAGATAACGCAGTGCTGGGAGCGACGACGGGCACATCACTCACTCCGTCCGTAGAGGGCACAATTCCGGCGATTGATGGGAAGACCTGCACGCCTTCCGGGCGAGTCGCATTTCCCGGGACCGCATAGGGGTTCGCATTCATTTGAGCACGGTGCTCGGCATCGATTGGTATCAAAGCGGAGCCGGGAATCCAGCGACGTTCTCTGGCAGGAGGTTGAATCTGCAGCATCGACTGAGGACCACTGCCGGTCACGATCTCCCGCTGCCCCAGAATGACGAGTTTCTCGCCCGTCTTCAGTCGGCGCTGAAAGACCGAAGCTTCATCACCGAACTCGCTGCCGACAAATGCGATAACGCTTTCCTCTGCAACTTCACCTTCAGTGTCGTTGATACGTTTCACGAAGCGTTCAGGAATCCAACTGAAGCTGCCTTTCGGCGGATCGATCATGTACCAACCACCCGGATCATGGCGATGCACGGTGACGACGGTTTCTCGGGGCAGTTTTTGCGTTGGATAATACGCATCGCCCGCACCGCTGCGGATGAAGGCTTCATCCACAGCGACTTTAGCGTCGTAAGGAAAACTCTTGATCTGCGCGGCAGCGTACTGTGCGGACAGTGTGGTCAACAAAAATGCAACAACGGCGAATGCACGCATGGCGAGTGCCTCCGAATTGGACTAAATTTTTACAGTCAGGTGACACGCGATGTGTCGCTTGGCTGCCGAAACTGCCGGACGGAAATTTGACTGGCACGAGTTGCTTGTTTTGATACAGGGGATTTGGCGTGTCAGGAGCGTAAACTGGTGCGAAAACCTGATGTGATGACTGAC
>JBDNFT010001014.1:0-8970 GCA_041689695.1 Planctomycetaceae bacterium
ACTGCCGTATCGTTGACGACCTTCAGGAACGGGATCACACCCTGGCTACGACCATTTGTACCTTTGATGTGCGAATTCGTCGCGCGGATACTGGTCCAGTCATTGCCCAGACCTCCCGCCCATTTGCTGAGTTTTGCGTTGTCAGAAACACATTTGAAGATGTGCTCCAGGTCGTCCTTCACGGTCGACAGATAGCAGGAACTCATCTGCGGATGATTCGTCGCTGAATTGAACAGCGTCGGCGTTGCAGAAGTGAAACGCATCATCGAAAGCATGTTGTAGAATTCAATCGCCCGTGTTTCCGGCTCGTCTTCTTTCATCGCCAGACCCATCGCAACTCGCATCCAGAAATACTGCGGAGTTTCAATGCGACGACCGTCGATGTGCAGCAAATATCGGTCATAGACCGCCTGCAAGCCTGGATACTTGAACAATCCGTCCCGTTCCGGATGCAAAGCCGCAGCGATGCGAGTCAGATCCAGATTACGCAGATCTGGTGTCAGGCGATCTTCGTTGATGCCGTCAATGATGTAGTGCTCAAACTGATTGCGATACAGTTTGCTGTATTCCGCAGGATTGACCGGCGAACTTCCCAGTGCTTCGTTGCTGATGACCATTCGCAGCAAGCGAGCGGCAACAGTGTCGTACGCTGGATCGCGTTCCACACGGGTACGAGCCGCCAGAATCATCGCGCGGTAGATTTCGCCCACGGAAATACCGTCAAATACAGACTTCATCACTTCTTCAAGCAGCGCGTTCGAATCACACTCAGGCAATCCCAGGCAGGCGGCTTCCAGGCGACGGCGAATACGAGCACTGTCAAACGGCACACGAACGCCGTCTTCAAGCTTCACGAACATGCGAGGCAACGCAACAGCATCAGAACCTTCGAGTTCTTCCGTCTGCATGAGCGAGCGAATCTTGGCATGTTCTGCACGATAGACGATGTAACGTCGAGCCACTCGGTAGTGACCTCGCTTCATCATCTGCATTTCAACAAGGTCCTGAATATGTTCAACGCCCACGCCGCGACTTGTGGCAGCGTCGTCAGCAATATCGTCAATCACTTGTTCAGTGATGGACGCAACTTCACGTTCAACATCCTCATCAAGTGGCTGATTGTCAGCCAGGTTCAGCTCTGCACGAAACGCATTGCCAATAGCTTTAGTGATCAAACGCGGCTCGAACGGAACTGTTCGGCCATCTCGCTTACGGATAATCCATTCTGACACTGCTCGAATCATTCGACGCTACTCCCCCTTCTTTCTTCTTCCAGGTGAAAACTGCGATTCTTACGCAGAGACTCCATCTCGATACAAAAATCACTTTGGCAGAACCGCCAACTGCTGTACCAGACTTTCATTGATCAAACAAAAACTGAACGCATGACTCATAGAGTCAAACGACAAAATCACAACCGTTCATCCAAGCGCGCAGCGACCACAACCAACTGTTGACCAGGGTAACTCAATCAGGCAAAAGAGATTGAGACATTCGGCAAGCAATGAGGCTATAAGCCAGATACGCGAACGATGAACTTGTCATGAGATCGACCTCGTGTCGAGGTGGGCATCCTTACCGAGACGGCACGCAGAATAAACTGCGGCCAAGTTGTGTCAATGAACCGAACCCAGGGTCACTCAAACCGTGCTCTGACAATGGTTTGCGGTGCTATTCACCAGAAGGTCGCTCGGACGCAGACTTAACAACAACCGCAATATAGTGGGCCATTTGAAACTGTCAACACTAAATGTTGTATGTCTGCAACATCGTCAAGGAAGCCGCTTTTCGTTCAGTTATTTCAAAAAAAATCAAAACTTACTTCAGATGCCAAGACATTCAACAAAGAAAAATGGTGACCGTTCGACGGCCGTAGGGCGGGTCAAGCAAACTCGATCAATCCGATGACTCCGGAGTGCGAAGTTTAGGCAAGATATTCCGCCGAGCGCCTCGCGACGGCATTCATCAAGCATTACAACCAAACAAGATTTCCCGATGTGGCAAATCCGAAAATTCGCTTCAGCACCACGGCCGATTCAGCCATGAATTCGAACTGTTGTCGCATTCCTGTTTCTGGTGAGCCGATAGCTTCTTCATGTCGGGCGTAGTGTCGCCTGCGCGAAGATGTCTTTCGATGCCGGTCACGCGACTGCCGAAGGTCGAACCAGGAGCCCGCTGCCATGCGATTGAAGTTTATTTTGTCGGCAGTTCTTTTCGCATGTTCAACTGCGACATGCCAAGCTCAGTCCCAAGGCTGGCATTCTGCATTTGAACAGGCTCGCACGGCTGCCGAACCAAGTGCACAACCGATTCTAATTCACTTTCACGCATGGTACTGCGGACCATGCCAGCGTATGGATCGAGACGTATTTGCCGATCTCCAGGTGCAACAAGCCCTGACGGATGGCATCGCCTCAGTGAAAGTGGACGTAACCCAGGAACCGGAACTCGCGTCCCGCTGCGGCGCAACGTCAGTTCCACGTGATGTTGTGATGTTCCCAGATGGCACAATTGAAACCATCAACGTGGGATTCGCTCAGAAGCAACAGTACTTGAAGTTGCTGCGAGATATCGCAGTTCGCGGAAAACGCATGGCTGTGCCGAAGCCGTCTGGTCCAATCGCGGCCACTGCGATCGTGTCAAATGATCCACGCCAGGCAGGACCGACCAGGACAACCGAGTCTGCTCCCCAAAACGAGCCGCCAATTGTGATCTCGAAAGCTTCCGAACCTTCAATTGATCTACCATTGATTGGACTGGAAGGCTTTTGCCCTGTCCTGCTTCACGGCAAGCGAGAATGGTTGGCAGGAAATGAAGCGGTCACCGCAGATTTTCGCGGCGTGCGTTATATGTTTTCATCCGAGTCAAGCCGTGACGTTTTCTTGAAGAATCCATCAATCTACGCGCCTCAGGATCTGGGCTGCGACGCGGTCGTTTTGACGGATACACAGCGAGCGATCACCGGTAGCATTCGCTTTGGCGCGTTCTTTGACCAAAAGCTTTACCTTTTCCAGTCGCCGGAAAACCGAGATCAGTTTAAGCAAAACCCATTGAAATTCGTGCGAATTCGAAGCGCATTGCGAGTGGATCAGATTGAAGGAAGTAAGTTTCAGTAAAAATGTTGCACAATGGGCCGCAGAGTACAATTGACACGGACCTGGATTCCATCAATACTAATCTCAGACCGAACACTTGTCTGTGCTGGTGTATATGTCGCCTAGTCTGGTGGCATCGGTTTCATGAAGTATCAATCATGTGCTTCAAGTAGTAACGTGTCGATATTCGACCCGTGTGTTTATTGCTCGGTGGAACTGCTTTAACTAGCTTCCATTCGCAGTCTGAGCTTTCCGGTTTGATGTGTTCCAGGAAATTTGGGACACGAAAAACAAAAACCGTTTCCGGAAAGTTTTGGCGGCAGGTAGCTCTTTCGCTCCTCGGCAAATCTTACATGTCGTTATCAACGTTCCTGAATTCATGGATTGATTTCGGTAATTCACGTACAGTTGAAATTGAACTGCACATGAATGAACGCAAGATATGCGGTTAATTTTGCTTGAGGTCCGGACCGGACAGGTTGTCTTTCCGGTTGAGGATTTGTTTCTCACACGCTGCGGTTGCAGTGGTGATCTTTTTTCGTGTCCCCCCCATTTGGACGCAAATCTCAGTATTTTGCGTGGCATCTCCGATTTTTTTGCGGCATGCACAGTGTATTCCGCCAGACTTTAGACGCGGCGATTGTTCGTCAATATGAGTCTGTCGATATCGGAAAAGTCCATTGATCGAGGTCTGTGACGAGTTTTTCGTCCTCTCCCTCCCTTACTAAGCTCAGTCAGGTTTTTATTTATGCCGACCAGCAGTTCCGATTCCGAAGGAACCAGCCAGCGAACGCCTCGTCGTCGCTCCACCACTCGCAGTGCCACAACTCCGCCTGCCGCTCGAACACGTAAAAAAGCGACTAATGACGCTGCCGAAACGTCGCCATCATCTGTTGATGACGATTTCGGTTCCGGCGTGTCAGAAGAAAAAGCCGCTCGAGAAGCGAAGCCAGCACGACGCACACGAACAGCGACCGTGGCCGCTGAAGATTCAAATGAAGCTGTTGAGGAGCCGAAACGTGAACGTCGGCCTCGCCGCGAACCTCGCGCCAAACCCGTTCCAGCAGAGGAACCGGAAGAGAAGACACCAAATTTGCTTGACCGATCATCACGCGGTGAACGAACACCGAATCGTCTTGAACGCCAAATCGCTGATGTCGAATCTCAAACAGGAATGCGTTATTTCAGCACCGACGAGTTAGATTTCGGCGACGATGACGACTCTGCAACGCCATCACCACCTCGTGGTCGATCGCGAGCTGGTTCAAGAGATGACCGCCCGCAGGAAGACCGGGAACCGAGAGATGTAGCGGACGGTTTTGATCGCGACGCGATCTCAGATGATCGTCCGATGAATGACGGTGAATTTCTGGGTGAGGCCGGAGAAGATCCTCGCCGCGCCGAGGGTGGCCTTGAAGGGGATGAAGGAGACCGCAGGCCGCGTCGTCGCCGTCGTCGTCGTCCTCGTCGAGGACCGGACAACGTAGGTTCAACGGACAGCGGTGATAATCGAGGAGCTGACCCGAATCGCAGTTTCGACTCGAATCGTGGCGGTGACCAAAACCGTGGCGGTGATCAAAACCGTGGCGGTGATCAAAACCGTGGTTTCAATCAAAATCGTGGCGATGACTCAAATCGTGGCGATGACCAAAATCGTGGTTTCAATCAAAATCGTGGCGGTGACTCAAATCGTGGCGGTGATCAAAGTCGTGGCGGTGATCAAAGTCGTGGAGACTTTCAAAATCGAAATGATGGCCGAAATGAAGGCCGTGATCGCTCACGTGATGTCGGTCGTAATGAACCAAGCCGCGGACAGGGATCGAATCGACCGGACAGCGGGCGAGGACGTCGGCCGGGCAGTTCTGGCGGGAACACCGGCGTTGGAAACAATAGCAACCGCGGCCGACGTAACGAAGGAACTCAACCACGCGGTGGCAGTTCAGGCCGAGACAGCAGCCGGGGAGGTGGCGGTCGGGATCGTGGTGGAATGCCACGCCGAAACAGTCGACAGGTTCAGACAACTTTCGAAGTTATCGAAGGAACGTTTGAAGGCGTCCTGGAGCTACACAACCGTGGCTACGGTTTCCTGCGTGACCCCAAGAAAAACTACGTCGCAGAAGATTCAAATCCATTCGTTTCCAGTTCGCTCGTCGAAAAATACAAGCTTCGCGAAGGCGTGCTGATTCGCGG
The DNA here is from genome assembly GCA_041689695.1 of Planctomycetaceae bacterium. GTDB lineage: Bacteria > Planctomycetota > Planctomycetia > Planctomycetales > Planctomycetaceae > SXXK01. The sequence continues at coordinate 5,286 of JBDNFT010001014.1, forward strand.
TGATGTGGGAATGGGAACACGGAATCAAGGACCACGACTTCAGGAAGTGGAACTGATCGATGGTTACACTCCCGAAGAATATGGTGACGTCAAGAACTTCGAAAATCTGACCGCGATCAATCCATTCGAACAGATTAAACTGGAAGTTGGTCCTAAGCCGCTGACGATGCGAGTCATGGATTTGCTTTGTCCGATTGGCAAAGGACAGCGAGCATTGCTGGTCGCTCCACCGCGCACCGGTAAGACGATGATGCTACATGACATTGCGAACTCCGTCAGTATCAACCATCCCGAAATCTATCTAATGGTTCTATTGATCGACGAACGTCCGGAAGAAGTTACCGAGATGCGACGTATGGTGAAGGGCGAAGTTATATCGTCTTCACTCGACAGTGATGTTGAAAGCCACGTTCGCATCAGTCAGTTGATTATTGAACGGGCCAAACGACTGGCAGAAGAAGGCAAAGACGTCTTCATTCTGCTGGACAGCATCACGCGCATGGCACGCGCATTCAACAAGTGGAGCAACACCGGGCGGACTGCGACTGGCGGCCTGGATATCCGTGCTTTGGATATTCCGAAGAAACTATTCGGTCAGGCTCGTCGATTCGACGAAGGTGGCTCGCTGACCGTTTGCGGAACGGCATTGATCGATACCGGCAGCCGCATGGATGAAGCTATTTTCCAGGAGTTCAAGGGCACGGGCAACATGGAAATGGTGCTCAGCCGCGATCTCGCCGACCGCCGCATCTGGCCTTCGATCGATATCTCGAAGTCTGGTACTCGACGTGAGGAAAAGATTCTGGACCCGGATCTGCTGGAAGGCATCACAATGCTGCGTCGCAGCTTAGTGAGTATGAGTGCCGTGGAAGCCATGGAACAACTCACCAAGACGATGGACAAGTTCCCAACGAATACGGAATTTCTAAAACGAATTCGTGCTGTGCTCTAGGACTTACGATTAAAGTAGCCGTCACTCTCCGAGTGACGATTGCCCAAAGGCGGCATCAGCGGGCTTGCGTCACTCGGAGAGTGACGTCTACTTTGAAAACATCAACTTCTCGCCGTTCATCCTTCAAGATCGTTTTGGGAGCATCTTGGTTCATGTCGTCGAAGAAACACGTAGTCCCTCCCGGCTCCACCATCGGAATGCTCGGCGGAGGCCAGTTGGGGCGCATGTTTGCCATTGCCGCACGACAATGCGGATACGGCGTACAGATTTTCGGTGATCCCCAAAACTCACCGGCAGGACAAGTCAGCGATCGTTCGTGGCCGTCGGCGTTCACAGACCACGACGCACTCAGGCAGTTCGCCGGACATGTCGATGTTGTCACCTACGAACAGGAAAATATTCCGGTAGCGACTGTGGAAACACTGCTGCAACATGTACCCGTGTTTCCCGGACCGGAATTACTGCGTGCTGCACAGCATCGGTTACTCGAAAAATCTTCGCTGCGCGGTATCGGAATACCGACGGCCGACTTCGTGAAAATCACCTCCGTAGCAGATCTTCAATCCGGAGTCGCGCAGTTTGGTGGCGATGCCATTCTCAAAACTGTAACGCTGGGTTACGACGGCAAGGGACAGGCACGAATCAATTCAAAGAGCGATTTCGCCGAGATCTGGCAATCGTTCAAAGTGTCAGAGGCAATTCTGGAGAAGGTTGTTCCGTTTGCTCACGAACTTTCCATCGTTGCGTCACGATTTTCGGACGGCACATGCAGTTTCTTCCCGCCCGTACTGAATCACCACGAGAATCATATTCTCGATGTGTCTATTAGCCCGTCTCCACTAATTTCGGAGCGGCAGACACAAGACGCTCAACAGATCGCACGTGCAATTCTGGAACACTTCGATGTCATCGGCGTGCTCTGCGTCGAGTTCTTTGCGACACACGATGCAACTTTGCTTGTCAACGAAATCGCACCAAGACCGCACAACAGCGGCCACCTGACAATCAACGCCTGCCGCAGCAGTCAGTTCGAACAGCAAGTACGGGCAGTCTGCGGACTGGGCACCGGTAACGTCGCAGCGCAAACACCGGCAGTCATGCTGAATCTCCTCGGAGACCATTTGATAAACGCATCGCCGCAGGCGTGGGAAAAAGTGTTTTCTCATCCTGAAATCCATGTCCACATGTATGGAAAATCGGAAGTCCGACTTGGTCGCAAGCTCGGACATCTTACCGTTGTGGGCAATGACGTTGTTGCAGCCGAACGCCTTGGACGACAAGTGCGCGGAGCCTTGCTGGGCGTGACATAGTCCTGGTGTTCGGCCCCGCAGACCGTCAGCACTCAGGCACAAAATATTGTGCAAAATTCGTTTAACGGCGAGGCACAGGCAGAGGCAAATCGACAGAAGTCCGACGCCTGCGGCTTACCGTTAAACTACGGCCAAACCAGAGCCATGCGAGTCGAAAACAATGCCCCACTAACGTTCCTGAGTGTGCGCTGGCCTTGGAGTGCATAGAGTTTCGCGTGGCGAAGCGATGTGGCACTTGTTATTCTCCTGTTGATCGCCTTCGAATAACCGGGAATTACAGGGGACATGAGATGCATCGATCAGTTGGGCGAAGAGATTTTCTTTCCAGTATGGCTGTTGCGACGATTTCGGCGACGGCATTTTCGGGCAGCATTCTCGGTGGGGTCACTGTATCCGTGGCCGACGAGAACAAATCCGCAGCCGGATGGAAAGCCGGTGTTGCCAGGACAGTGATCACTCCCGAGACGTCGGTCTGGCTTGCCGGCTATGGGACCAAACGAGCGCCGGATGGAAAACTCCATGAACTGTGGATGAAAGCCCTTGCCCTCGAAGACAACACTGGGAAGCGGGCCGTGCTGATCACCAGCGACTTCCAGGGCGTACCGAAGATGATGAGCGATCGCGTCTTCAAACAGTTGAAGGAAAAGTTTCAGCTTGAGCGGTCACAGATCATGTTCACGTTCTCTCACAATCACTGCGGACCTCGGCTGGGCGATGACCTGATCGACTATTATCCGGTTGAAGCCGAACAGGAACAACTGGTGACGGAGTACACCGACTTGATGGTGGAACGAACCGTCGGACTCGTCGGCGAGGCTCTGTCCAGACTCACCCCGGCCAGCCTGAAAACTGGCGATGGGAAGACGACATTCGCTGTGAATCGACGCAACAATCGTGAGGCCGACGTTCCAGACCTGATCGCGAAGGGAACTCCGCTGGTGGGGCCGGTGGATCATACTGTTCCGGTGGTGACTGTGACTCGACCGGACGGCAAGCTCGAAGCCGTTCTGTTTGGTTACGCCTGCCACCCGACAACCCTCAGCTTCACCACCTGGTGCGGCGACTATCCCGGTTTCGCACAACTGGAACTGGAGAACAACCATCCCGGCGTGACGGCAATGTTCGTCAATACTTGCGGAGGCGACCAGAATCCGCTGCCTCGTCGTGAGGTGGAGTTGTGCGAGAAGTACGGACACATGCTGGCCGCTGCAGTAGAAGAGGTCCTTGCGAAGCCACTTAAACCAGTGTCGTCCGGCCTGAAGCTGGCTTTCGAAATGGTGGATCTGCAGTATCTCAAAGTCGTATCGCGGGAAGAACTGACCGCGTTACTTGAGGACAGCAACGCATTGAAAGCTCGGTGGGCGAAACGGCTGCTCGCAAAGCTGGAGACGGGTGATCAGTTTCCAGCGGCGTATCCGTATCC
>JBDNFT010001015.1:0-1681 GCA_041689695.1 Planctomycetaceae bacterium
AAGTAATCGCGCCAGAGTTTCCACTCATGGCCACCTTCGGTTTTGAGGTATTCGTGCTTCACGCCGACCGTCTTTAATTGCTCGACGAACTTGTCATTGCGTTCCAGCAGGAAATCCTTGTCACCGATCGGAATCCAAAAATGCTTCAGCGAGTTCGCAGCTGGCTCCGATCCGGACAATGACGAATATTGCTTCATCAGTTCTTCGCTAGCCAGTTGCGGTGTCGCTGCACTGAAGGCACCAATCGATGAAAACTTATCAATGTTCTTTAAGCCCGTGTCCAGAGCATGACCGCCTCCCATGGACAGACCCACGATCGAACGCCCAGCCGCATCATTTCGAACGTGAAATTTTTGTTCGATAAAGGGCAACAGATCTTTCATCATGTCCTGTTCATACAGATCATTATTGCGTCCGAAGTAGTTATCGGGGCGTTCGCCAAATTCAATAGGCACCGGATGTCCATACGGCATCACGATGACCCCAGGCTCGATTCTTCCAGCCGCGATCAGGTTGTCGGCAATCAGATGAGCCCGCCCAACATCGGTCCATGCGGATTCGTCGTCACCATAACCGTGCAGCAACAGCACCAGTGGATATTTGGTGTCGCTGGTCGATTCGTATCCCGGCGGGGTGTAGACAATCACGGGCCGAACATGCCCAACGCTGGCCGATGGATAAATCAACCGCTGCACGACACCATGCGGAACATCCGTAAACTCCGTCAATCGCGGCGGCGTGCCTGGAATCTCAACCATGCTCGCCAGAGTCAGCCATTTTTTGACGAGGCGATTTGATGGATCAATCATTGTTGTGCCATCGACTTTGAATGAATAGTCGTAGATCTGCGGCGGCAGCGGCTCGCTGGTTCCTTCCCAAACTCCCTTTTCGCTTTTCGTCATCAGCACTTTTGTCTCGCCGATCGACACGAGTACTTCGTTTGCTTTTTCCGCCCGCAAGCGAAGCGTCACGCGACCGTCAGCATGAACTTCCGGTGACTGCAGACTTTGAGCAATTGCATCTGACATCAGAGATCCCATGGCTAGGAGCAAGAAAGCGAGCGAGAACATGAAACGATGAACGTACTTGGACGGCATGTAGATCAAACTCCGGGAATTGCAAAATATTCGGCAGCAGAGTCACGACAGCCAATAGTATCCGATTTCAGAAAAGGGTGTACTAAGGCGAATTGGCCTGCGAGCAACGCGAACGCCGAATGGCACTCGAACTGCGACTATAGTAGCCATCACTCTCCGAGTGATGAATGCCACGGGCCGAGTATTGCGGCCTTCGTCACTCGGAGATTGACGTCTACTTTGCTATCTGCCGCAATCGCAAACTTTTTGTTTATTTCACATTGATCTGCCAGATGGCATCGTTAAAAACGCGATGAGGCACATGACAGGCTGGAGATTGAATATGGAAAATGTGAAAGCACTTGCGAAATTCCTGGGTGGTGCTTTAGTTGAGGCCACCGAAATCCTGGGTGACAGGGACAAGGCAAGAGACTGGTTGTTGACCGAAAATCATGCACTCGGCGGCGTACGTCCGATTGCCTTGCTTGACACCAGCATCGGGTTTGAAGATGTCATGGATGTTCTGCATCGGATCGAATTTGGCGTGTACAGCTAACCATGAACGTCTGGCGAAGTATTCATTCGAGGTACACTCCCGGACACAA
>JBDNFT010001016.1:0-2164 GCA_041689695.1 Planctomycetaceae bacterium
CACCATCAACAACATGCCGATTCCGACCGCAGTCAATGCGAACCGACCGAGATTGTGACGAATATCTTTGGTGGCCAGATTCATGGCGTCGCCACCCTTCGTCCGTCCGTAAGAGCTGTGGCAGGTGACTTCGGCGTCACCACGATATCGCCTTCCGCCAGTCCATCGACGACCTCCACTGCCTCGCGACTGCGGACTCCCAATTGAACGGCGTGCCACGCTGCCTGGCCATCGTCATCCACGAACACACCGTAAGTATCTCCGCGATTGACGATCAACTTCGCCGGAAGCACGACTGCGTTCTCCCGCCGTTCGGTTTCGATGAACGCTTCGGCACGCTGCCCCACGGCCCAGTTTGCGGGAAGTTCCAGGACTCGAACATCCACGATGAATTCGCGAGTTTCGCGATCCGCTTCGCGACCCAGCCGAGCAACCGTACCGTTGTAGCGGCCTGCGGACTCAGAACGAAAGACGACGCGAGCCGGCTGATCAGGCTTTAAGCGAGCCATTTCCGTTTCATCAACCCATGCGCGGATCCACAATTCTTCCGTTGAGATCAATATCAGCATGGCACTGCCGGGAACGACAACGTCGCCTGGCTCTCGATTGCGTTTCACGATCATGCCATCAAAAGGCGCGTGAATCGCCGTGTCCTGCAGACGTGCCTCGTGATATTGCCACGTTTTTTCTGCGGAGACCAGTGCCTTTTGTCCTTCGGTGATGGCCGCTTCGCTGCGAGAAACATCTGCGACGGCCACGGCCAGTCCTTCGGATGCCTTGTCAAGCGCGTCTGAACTTGCGGCCTTCTGTTCGATCAGCGCCTGCGTTCGAGCATGGCTTTTTTCTGCCTGCTCATAGACCGCCGACGTCCGTGTTTTGTCGATTTTGAGTCGTTCAATCGCGGCATTGGCGGCTTCGACATTTGCCTGAGCGATGGCGACTTGCTGCTGAAGTTCGTCGTCATCCAGCCGCACCAGCACGTCGCCCGCCAGGACTCGTTCTCCCTGATCCACTCGAACTTCGGCGATTCGGCCGGAGATTTTTGGACTGATCGTCGCTTCGACGCGGGCTTCCAGAGTTCCCGTTCCCATCACTTCGGCAAGGATGGTTCCGCGTTGCACCGTGTGAGTATCAACGCTGATCGGCGCAAATCGAAGCCAATAGACGATGCCAGCTCCCACTGCGAGCAGTGCGACTCCTTTCAGGATACGCGACAACCAGAATTTCATTCGCTTACCCGTGTGTTCAATCATCGAAGTTCAATTCGTAATTTGTCTGCCCCGGCCGTCGAACTGGCCGCTAAATTCGATGTCGACGCTTAATATCGACTAATTGGGCCACAAGATCGACATGGACGATGTGCAGCAGATGCAGAACGACGGCTGTGAGCGCGGCTGTGATTCCGGCAATGACATCCCAGTCGATGCGAAGCAATCGTTTCATGGAGTCGCCTCAGCACTGCGGGCGACAAGCGTGAGCAGGAAAGAAGAATCCTGGACCGCTTCCACGGCGTGTGGTTCACCTGCTGCCAGATACAGCATATCGCCTGCCCGAAGATTCTTCGGCGTGCCCATCGTTGTGAACGTGATGTCTCCTTCCAGACATTGCACGATGATCTCGCCGAGCGTTTTGTGTTCGGGCAGCACTTTCCCTGCCGGCAGAACCATCCGAATCACTTCCAGGTGCGTGGTCTTAATGAGCGTTGTGGTCTTGGACGACGCCAATCTGTCCGCCAGCGGGCGTACGTCAATTACGTCTCCGGGTTGAGCATGTTGAATAGCCATTGTAGATCTCCCGTGTTCAGGTGGAAGTTTTGATTATGCGTTGTGATTGCCATTGTGACTGCCGTTGTTTCGGTCCGGCCACATGCAACGTCAGTCTCCGAGTGTCACGAAGACATCGCTGTTCGTAACTTGAACCTAACGCGGACTTGTCAGGCAAAGCGCTGGCATGCGAACATTCCTCCCTGACCGAATGTCAAATTGTGCCCCATGCCATGGTTATGTTACAGTATCAGTGTGTATCTCGCTACCGGCCAATGGGTCGCCGGTGTGAGTGTAAAAGTCATCAAGCGCAAAAACCTCGTCATCATGTCGGCACAACAGAAGGCCACGTCAGCACCGGCACATAAGTTTAAGTGTTTAACGGTTAGCCGACAGGCGGA
>JBDNFT010001017.1:0-2465 GCA_041689695.1 Planctomycetaceae bacterium
CCGTGAAAGTGAGGCCGTGACCGTCGCAGGTTTGGCCTTTCTGCTCTTTCCCGCAACAACTCGTTGCAAATTGCTGGCTGGCCAGTACGATTCGACCGTGTGTGCAAAATTGGCACACGTTTCAATGCACATTGAGGCATAAAATTTCAGTCGAATACATCGACGGATATTTTGAATATAAATTTGAAGTTACGGGTTCGCCACCTGATAACTATGGTCAATGGCAGGGAAGAACTGATGAGCCTGAATCACGTTGAACGAGCTTCCGAATTTCTACCAAAAATCGAAGCGTCCGACCCCAGTAGCAGTCACGCTGGCACTACGCCCGGCAGTTTCGCTCGCGCACCAAGAATTGCACCGGGACGAAAAGGCGCTCTGACGTACGCATCGCCTGATACGCCGGGCATGCCGCCAGCGTCCGACAAAACGGCATGGGACTTCATGCCGACTGACTGGACTCTGCGATCAGGTTTCGACGGCAACTACGAACACGCCGCAGCCTGGCAAACGCCAGAGAATTTCGAACCTTCAACGCAACTTGAATTCGCGCGTCTGGGTATCACAACGCCAGAAATGCACCGGGTGGCTGAACGAGAACAGCATCTCACAGCCGAACAGATCCGTGACGAAGTTGCCGCTGGTCGCATGGTCATTCCAGCAAGCAAGCAGCATCTGAAATACCAACTGGAACCGATGTGCATCGGTCGTGCATCGCGTACCAAAGTCAACGCTAACATGGGTGCTTCACCAGTTTCATCGGGCACTGACGAAGAAGTTGAAAAACTTCGCTGGGCAGAACGCTGGGGCGCGGACACTGTGATGGATCTTTCCACTGGTGGCGATCTGGACGCCTGCCGTGATGCCCTCATTCGCAACAGCTCGGTTCCAATCGGTACGGTGCCGATCTACTCGATGATCATCGGTCAACGCATTGAAGTTCTCACCATCGAAATGGTGTTGGAAACTCTTGAGCATCAGGCTCAACAGGGCGTGGACTATTTTACAATTCATGCCGGCGTGCTGTTCGAGCACCTGCAATATGTCAGAGATCGCCTGATCGGTATCGTTAGCCGAGGCGGTTCGCTGCTGGCTAAGTGGATGATTCACCACAACAAACAGAATCTGATGTACACGCACTGGGAAGAGATCTGTGACGTGTTGCGCCGGCACGACGTGACGTTCAGCATTGGTGATGGTTTGCGTCCCGGCGGTCTGGCAGATGCAACCGACGTCGCTCAACTGGCAGAACTTTCGACGCTGGGTGAACTCACCGAACGTGCCTGGCGCAAAGGCGTGCAGGTCATGGTGGAAGGTCCTGGCCATGTGCCGCTGGACCAGATTGAATTCAACATGAAGCTGCAGAGAAATCTGTGTCACGGTGCTCCGTTCTACGTGCTTGGACCGTTGGTGACGGACATTTTCCCCGGCTACGACCATATCACCAGTTGCATCGGCGCGACGAACGCTGCATGGCACGGTGCCAGCATGTTGTGCTACGTCACGCCGAAAGAACATCTCGGCCTGCCCAAAAAAGACGACGTCAAGCAGGGCTGTGTGGCCTACAAGATTGCCGCTCACGCTGCCGACGTTGCGTTGGGAATTCCGGGAACTCGTGATCTCTACGATGAGCTCACGCGAGCCCTCGCCGCACTGAACTGGCAGAAGCATTTCGATCTGAGCTTCGACCCAGACATAGCACGCGCGTATCACGACGAGGATCTGGATGTCGATACTGACTTCTGCGCCATGTGCGGCCATGACTGGTGCAGCGTTCGCATCAGCAAGGAGATTCAGGAATTCGCCAGCGGCAAAGCCAAAGAATTCGAATGGGAAAATGCCAAGGTCACTGCGGCTCTTACGGCTGAGCAGCGTGAGATTCTTGAGAAGCGCGGCGTGTTGTCACCGGATGAAATTCATCGGCTGGCCAGCAAGACCAAGAAATCCGTGGGTGCTGATGACGGCAAAGGTGATTGCCACAGCGATTATGTGGATGACGAAGTCGCGAAGAATATCCAGGTCGTGCAACTGGGAACTCCGGCGGATTGAGACATCATGGCTCGGCCGGGCGTCATACTTCCGATTCTGCAGAACTGGAGTTGTCACAATTGCGGTGGCTGCTGCCGGGAACATCAGATCGTCATCACAGCCGCCGAAAAGAATCGCATCGATAAGCAAAAGTGGACGGCGGCAGATGGCGTCATTGCCGACCGTCCATTGATCGTCGCTCACGGCAAGGATTTTCGCCTTAGCCATCAGGCAGATGGAGCGTGCGTTTTTCTTGACGAACGGGGACTCTGTCGGATTCACGCCAAGTTCGGTGAAGCGGCCAAACCGCTGGCGTGCCGAACTTATCCGTACGCAGTGCATCCGGCCGGAAACTCTGTGACGGTGAGCCTCCGTTTCAGCTGCCCGTCGGTTGTGCAAAATCTGGGTGAACCTGTCGTTAAACGACGGCGCGCCGTCGA
>JBDNFT010001018.1:0-6892 GCA_041689695.1 Planctomycetaceae bacterium
AGAGCAATATCATGAGTGAAAGTGTTTGCCGTTGGGGAATTCTCAGCACAGCCGGAATCGCAAAAAAGAACTGGCATTCGATCGCGAATTCCGGAAACGGCCGTCTCGGTGCGGTGGCCAGTCGCTCTGTTGACAAGGCTCAGCAGTTTATCGATGAATGTAACGCGTCGGCCCCCATGTCGCACAAAGTTGAAGCCCTCGGCAGCTACGAAGCACTGCTGGCACGCAAAGATATTGACGCGGTTTATATTCCGCTGCCGACTGGTCTGCGGACTGAATGGGTTGTTAAAGCCGCCGAAGCTGGCAAGCACGTGATGGTGGAGAAACCATGCGGCGTCACGACCGCCGACGTTCAGAAAATGGTCGATGCCTGCAACAAAGCAAAAGTCCAGTTCATGGACGGCGTGATGTTCATGCACAGCGCGCGCATGAACCAACTGCGTCAGGTTCTGGATGATGGCAAAAGCGTTGGCACTGTTCGCCGTATCGCCAGCCAGTTTAGTTTCTGTGCGGCGGACGAATGGATGCAAAGTAACATCCGCGCCAGCAGTCAGTTGGAACCAGCAGGTTGCCTGGGAGATCTCGGCTGGTACACGATTCGAATCACGTTGTGGGCGATGAATTTTGAAATGCCCACGGAAGTTCGTGGTCGCATTCTGCACGGAGCAAAACGGCCGGATAGTTCCGAAGACGTGCCGATGGAGTTCCAGGGCGAGATGCACTTCAAGAGCGGTGTCTCGGCAACGTTCTTCAATTCTTTCCGAGCGAACCATCAGCAGTGGGTCAACATCAGCGGCACAAAAGGGTACGTGCAGGTGAATGACTTTGTGTTGCCATACTTTGGCAATGAAGTGGCGTTTGAAGTCGGCAATCACAACTTCGCTGCCGAAGGTTGTCACTTCAACATGGAGAAGTTTTTCACGCGTCACGCAGTGTCGGAATACAGCAACAATACTCCGAACAGTCAGGAAACAGAACTGTTTAGAACATTCGGTCAACTGGTACTCAGCGGCACGTGTGATAACTACTGGCCGGAGATTGCCATCAAAACGCAGCGTGTTCTGGATGCGGCGTTGAATTCAGCCCACAACGGCGGAGTAGCCGTCACACCTTAGACTGCAACACCGGCGAGCGGTGCGGCGTCAGCCCACCGGTACGAAAACGACGTACCGGAGGACTCACGCCACTCCCTCACGACACTCCGTTCACCAGCTTCATTCCGCCCCGCATATCAATGGTTCATACTTCGCAAGGAACCGAACAATGATACGACAACTGACCTACTCCGCATACATCATGATGGTTGTGGAGTTCGCAACGCTGCCAGCCACGTCGGTCGCTCAGCAACCGCCGTATGATGTTTTTCCTGCGGCTGATCCACCGTACTATCGAGTGCGCTACGAGGCATCGACGGTTGCCGGCGAATTGATGTTCCCCGTTAACTATACAATCTGGATTCCGAAAGACGTCAAGTCGCTGCGCGGGGTTATCGTCCATCAACACGGTTGCGGCGAAGGATCATGCAAGTCCGGACTCACCGGCGCGTTCGATCTGCATTGGCAGGCTCTTGCGAAAAAGCACGATTGTGCCTTGCTGGCACCGGCGTACGAACAGCCTGAAAAAGCGGATTGTCAGATGTGGTGCGATCCTCGCAATGGATCAGATGCTGCGTTTCAGAAATGCCTGTTGGATCTTGGAGAAAAATCCGGGCATCACGAGCTCTCAAAAGTGCCGTGGGCTTTGTGGGGACACAGCGGCGGCGGACACTGGGCCGGAGGCATGGTGTTGTTACATCCCGATCGCGTCGCCGCAGCATGGTTGCGTTCAGGGGTGCCGTTGTTGCAGGAAAATCCGGATCGTGCGACCATCAAGGCTCACACTTTGTCGGATGCTGCGTTGCAGGTTCCTGTGATGTGTAACCCCGGCACACAAGAAGGTGTTACAGTCAAAGACGGTCGTTTCGCAGGCGTCTGGCCGGCCAACGAAGCATTCTTTGGTGAAGTGCGTTCGAAAGGTGGACTCATCGGCGTTGCTGTCGATCCATTGACGGCCCATGAATGCGGTAACCAACGTTACTTCGCCATCCCGTGGCTGGATGCATGTCTCAGCGTGCGACTTTCAAAAGACAACGTCGAAGTGTTGAACGCTATGCCAATTGATACCGCATGGCTTGCCGAACCGACTGGAACAGAAGCTGTGCCTGCGGCAACATTTTCTGGCGACCCACTAACAGCCGCATGGCTGCCGCACGAAACCGTCGCGCGGGCCTGGATGCAGTATGTCAAAGATACAGCGCTGACAGACACAACACCTCCGCCTGCACCGACGAACGTGCAATTGAACGGAACTGACCTCACGTGGGACGCCACTGCCGATCTCGAAAGCGGCCTTGCGAGTTTCATCGTCGAACGTGATGGTGCGGCGATTGGAAATGTGCCGGAGAACGGCAAGAATCCATTCGGCCGCCCGATCTTTCAAGGTCTGCAATACAGCGACACACCTGCGTTGCCACTTGTACCGATGCAATTCACCGACACAAAGAGTGATGCCGGAAAGCAGCATGTGTACCGTGTGATCGCAGTCAACACCGTCGGGCTGAAATCAGAACCGAGCGCACAGGCTTCAGTTGAACTTCGCTAGTTCTCTGTCAAGGATTGTTAATCGTTTAACCCCAATACCGTTCAATGAAGGCCATTTATGGGGTAGCGAAACTCGTCAAGAGTTTCGGAAGTCCTATAACATGGCCGAAAGTCTTGACGACTTTCGCTACATGTGTCCTTCGTTGAACGGTAGCGATCCTGGCTGATACTACGGAACCGTGCAGGATCTTTTTTGTCCTGCACTACGCCGTAGACGTATCAATGAAGCCCGCGGGAGATTCCGATCGTGGCAGCTTCAGGGTAAACGTCGTGCCTTTGCCGATTTCGCTTTCAACGCGAATTCGCCCTTCATGCGCTTCGACAATCCGAAGGCAAAGGGACAATCCCAGGCCGGTTCCACCCTGGCCGCGAGCATCGGGCGTTTTGGTTGTGTAAAATGAATCGAAGATGTGCGGCAATTTCTCGTGGGGAATTCCGCAGCCTGTGTCGCTGACGACGATCTCAGCCCAGCCTTCGGATTTGTTGTCTCGGACAATAAGTCGCAGTCGTCCGGCTTCCTTCATGGCTTGCCGAGCGTTCACGATCAGATTCATCAAAATCTGCTGAATCTGGCTGGCATTCACCATCGCCCAGACGGGAGACGGGGACATCAGGTCCACAGAAATGCGATGCATCTGCAGATCTTTCTGCACCAGCACCAACACGTCGTCCAGCAGTCGTTTTAAGTCGGCCGGTTCAACGCGATCGGAATTCTGCCGAGCGTAAGCCAACATGCCGGTCGTGATCTGTGCCGCACGTTGTCCGGCGGACAGAATTCTGTCGAAAGATTTTGTGCGAGTCTTCTCGTCGGTGTGTCGCAACCCCATCTTGGCGTAGTTGATCACCGTCGTGAGGATGTTGTTAAATTCATGAGTGATTGAAGAAGCCAACGCGCCCACGGAACTTAATCGTTGTGCGCGCATGAGTTCGTCGTCAAGCAGGGCCAGGCGTTGTTCCAGTTCGGCGATCTTCTGTGAGTCATCCATGACAGTCAATTGCTCCGGAGAAAATGCGCGTCAATACGGCAGTCTCTGCACAGCCGTTCCAGTTAGATTTATCGGCATATTCGCACGCCATCTTGTGGCTGGTCGTGTTGCAATGACGCAACATTGGTGGTTTTTCAACAGCAGATTTGGCCGGAACTCAGATTGTGACAGCAGTTCGTGCGTCCTGGTTGTTGATTTTCGGCAATATCCCGTTGATTAAAGACCATATGGTTTTTTGGCCTCATTCAAATGATGGGGGAGATGCCCATCCTGCAGTCATACCGCGTCATAGAATCTCAGTGGGTGCAAAGTTTTTCCATAGGGCATATCGCATCCAACCAGCTTTGAATCACATCCACGTTCTCTGTCAAAGAATCCGGAGACGCACCATGCGCCTTCTCAGACATTTGAATCCGCGAATCAGAAAGCAACACAACCGTGACGGTGCCGCCGCCATGGAAACTGCTGTTGTACTTCCCGTATTCTTTCTATTGTTGTTTGGTTTCATCGAGTTTGGCCATGTCTGCATGACCATTCACACGCTGAATTCGGCAGCCCGCCGCGCGGCTCGCCTGGGAGTCAGTGAAACCGCAACGACCGCCAGCGTCACGGCTCTGGCCAACCAAATCACCAGTGCCGCCATTCCCGGTTCCAGCGCCACGATAATTGTCAAGAATGGAGGCGTATTCGATACGACTGGCGTGAACGCATCCTTAATTAACTACTCAGCATTGCCCAACATCGAACTGGCAACCGCTGAACGCCGTCAGTTGTTTATCGTCCGAGTCTCTGTGTCTTACTCAGACGTGGCTATTCTTGGCCCCAAATGGCTCAGCGGTCTGACCGTTTATGGTCAAAGCGTCATGAGGAAGGAATAGTCATGAAAAATCTAAAGGGACAGCGAAGGCAACCGAAGCCTGTTTTGGTGAATCAAGCTCACCGCAAAGGTGCGGCTTTGATGGAATGTGCCGTCATGTTGCCCGTCCTGATGATGATGGTGCTTGGCATTCTGGAGATCGGATCAGCTCTGCGAGCATCCACCATCCTCAATTCAGCCTGTCGAGAAGCAGGCCGATTGACGGCAATGGACTGGCGCTACATTACTCATGTTAATCAGACTCCAAATCAGAAAGTCACTCAGGATCTTAAAAACTTTGTCACCGCAGCCGGGCTGCGTGGCGGCGATTCGACCGTGACGATTACACACGCGGACGGCGCGAATGCGGGGCAGATCTTTGACCTGGCTGATACTGACAACGATCTTCAGTTTGTGAAGGTTGAAGTGACGTTGCCATATTCCAGCGTCAGCGTATTTCCTTTGACATACCTCGCCGGAAAGACGTTGAAAGCAAATATCGTCATGCGTGCCACAACAGGACGCGGCGGACTATCAAATTAGAAACCAAGGAACAAAAATGAACAAAACAATGCAAAAAAGTCGGAGATGGATATTCCGGCAGGAGAATCGGAAAGGCGTCTTCTTCGTTCTGGCAGTCATCTGTCTGCTGGGTGCGATGACATTCGTAGGAATGTCTGTCGACCTTGGGATGATCACTGTCACCAAGACTCGCATGCAGGCCACGGCTGATGCGGCGGCACTGGCGGCAGCTCAGGAAATTGTGGTCGCCGTCAGGAATGCGTCATGGGATTCCGAAAATGGTCTGGACATGGCAGCCGTGCAGAATGCTGCCGCTGCCGATGCACGAGCGATGGCGGAATATGTTGCAAACATCAATGGGTTTTATATCAATCCCAACGTCGATGTGATTTTGGGACGCAGATTACTGGCCAGCGATGGAGTGACCTACAGTGAAACCTGGGGCACCGGACCATTCAACTGCGTGAAGGTCGATATTCGCAAGAACAACAGTGACAGAACTGCGCCAGACGCAAAGTTGCCATTGATCTTTGCTCCCGTTGTTGGCGAACGTGCTCAATCGCTGACTTCATCCGCGACAGCGTTCATCGAATCCCGTGACATCGTCTGTACGCTGGACTATTCCACTTCAATGAACGACGACAGTTGCATGAGTTCAGCGACGATCAACCGTCTGACAAAAGCGGGCGTTGAGACTAATCTTGACGCAATCTGGGGCGCACTTGTGGCATCCGACGTTCGGTTCAGCAACGATGCCACAACGAAGAAATTTCCATCCACAGGATTTGGCACAATGAATTCTGCTGCGGGGACGACCAACAACAGCAGCAGCAGTCAGACAGCAATTGAGGCGCTTGGTCTGTATACGCCCGAAAAGAACTATTACGACAATTGGTCGCTCAATACGTCGGACGATGACTATTACTTCATTACGTCTGGAGGCTTTGATTTCCGTCGATTCACCCAGGGATCGTTCAATGGTCAATTGCGTCGGAAGTTGTCCTCAAGTAGCTCTTGGAGCACCGTTTCTGAAACCCTGGCACCAGGCTATTTTCCACGCATCCAGGAAAGTGCCATTCCGTTTCCTCAGGAAGGCAAGAGCTCTTCTACTGGTCTGCGACTGGGCAAGCCATCAATTTCTACAAGCAAATCACGGTGGTTGGCATATGCCAACTACGTCCGTACAAACAGCAATCTGAATAATCAAGGCTATCGGTTTAAGTACGGCTATCGCACGCTGATGGTCTACTTGATGGAATCTCGACCAGCAAACAACCAGTCCGAAGACCTGTGGCGAGCCCCTTGCTATCCGTTCCACGGGATGAAGATGGGCATGAATACGTTTTGCGAGTTCATGACGGACCTGAGCTACGGGGACAACATCGGTCTCGTGAACTATGCCGTTGTTGCGCGCATCGAAACAGGATTGAATGAAGACGGAGCTGATGCCACGGTCAACCTTGGTGCCGACCTGATGTCAACTCGATATCAGGACATCGATACCATCCAAAGACACAAGCAGGCCGGACACTATTCCGGCAACACTGCCACCGGTGACGGCATCAAGAAGGCATTGGAGCTCCTGGATTCCAATAGTCGCTATGGGGCTCAAAAAGCCATCCTGCTGATGACTGACGGTCAACCAAACATCAGTCCATCAGGTTTCACCCTGCCGTCTGGCTGGAACTGGAACGCTTTACTGGACTACGATGGAAACGGATCTGCTCACTATACTACCAGCAATCAAGCTAATCAGTACGCACTGTATCAGGCAAAACTAGCGGCGGACAACAACGTCGTGGTTCACACGCTGTGCGTTGGGTCCGGAGCTGATACCGCATTGCTGAAAGCGATTTCAAAGATTTCCGGTGGATACGATATTGTGGGAC
>JBDNFT010001019.1:0-9622 GCA_041689695.1 Planctomycetaceae bacterium
ACCTGATAGTTCCCGGTGGCATTTTTGGCCACCTCCAGTCGGACCTTCCATTCGCTGTCGAAGAGCTGCTTGTCACTCCACTTTTCTTTCCATCCAGGGTTGTCAACTTCGCCGCCAAGCCCTGGCGTCTCCGCATGTTTGTAATAGGTCAACCCCTCAACCTTGAGGGAAGCCGCATCGTTCGTCGCGTCTGAAAAATCAACGGCAATAAATCCCCACAAGGTTGACCAAAGTCCGTAACCACGAATCGGCAGAATTAATGTCTTCAGGCGATCTCCATCCCGAACTTCATAGATCGTCGCAAAACCTTCGCGACGGCGAATCCCAGCAATGTCTGAGCCCATCTCGTCAGTGCCATCGATCAATTGACTGAGTTTCTGATCTCGTAACGCAACCTCAGTTTCTATCTCCAGGGCACCAGGATTCCATACTTCTGTCAGCGTATCTTTGCTGAAATCAAGCACGACCGGCGTAATGTTTTCTTCGAACAACGCCTTTGTATCGACGTCGCCGGCGTCCGGACCAGTAGGCCACATTCCGGCAGCCTTCAGAATATTCTGTTGGCGAAATTCTTCCTTCTTCTCTTTCTGAGTCGAACGCAACCCAACCGCAAGTGATGACACAGCGATCGAACACACCAGACACAACAGAATGGCGACTCGGAACGTATTGGCAATTGAATCACGCTGCATCGCGAGCCACCCTTCGCTTGATGTTTTGCTGAACGACAACGTAGTCGATCACCGGTGCAAACACGTTGCCGAACAGAATCGCCAACATGATGCCTTCCGGGAACGCCGGGTTGACCACTCGAATCAGGATCGTCATGACGCCGATCAGAATTCCATAGAACCACTTGCCGGTTTCCGTCATCGCGGCGGACACTGGATCAGTCGCCATGAACACCAGTCCAAATGCCAGGCCGCCGGTCACCAGATGCCAATGCGCGGGAACCTGAAAAACTGCGTTCGTGTCGCTGATGACACCGTTGAGTAATCCCGCCAGACCAAAGGCACCGACAAAAACACCGGCCATGATTCGCCAGGAACCAACGCCTGTGAGAATCAAGAACGCCGCACCAAAAATGCAAGCCAGCGTTGACGTCTCACCCATCGATCCCGGAATCCAGCCCATGAATGCGTCATACCAGGTCATATTCAAACTGGAAGCCACGGACTTAAAGGAATCCGGTACTACGTTGCGAACCGAACCCATTGACGTCAGCAATGTCGGCCCCGTGTATCCATCCAGTGCCACCCAGACTTTGTCGCCAATGATCTGACTGGGATAAGCAAAGTACAGGAACGCACGAGCGGTCAACGCTGGGTTTAGAAAATTCTTCCCGGTCCCGCCGAAGACTTCTTTACCGAAGACAACGCCGAAGCTGATTCCCAAAGCCACTTGCCACAGCGGTATCGTCGGCGGCAACGTCAACGGAAACAGCATTCCTGTGACAAGAAATCCTTCATTGATATCATGCCTCCGGGCGATACCGAAAATCATTTCCCATGTGCCGCCGGCGATGTTCGTGACAAGGAATACGGGCACAAAATACAACGCCCCATGCAGCACATTGATCAAAAATCCCGGCCCGGCACCTGGGTCAAAACCCACCGCCTGCAACAAGGAAAGCCGCCAGCCACCAGATGCAAGCACCTCCGCCGCTGGTGTCCCCGCTTCGATCACCGACTGAATCGCCAAATTGGCCTGATAGCCCGTATTCCAGCACGCCATGAAGATACATGGCGTCAGTGCCATCACAACGGTGATCATCATGCGCTTTACGTCCATGCCGTCGCGGACATGCGAAGCGCCGTGAGTCACCTCGTTAGGTGTGTAGAAAAACGTATCGATCGCTTCATAAACTGGATACAGTTTTTCCAGTTTTCCGCCCTTATGAAAGGTCGGCTCGACGCGATCGAGCAATGATCTGATGAACTTCATTGAATTAACCGTCCAATTCAATCTGATTCAGGCTTGCCCGAAGCAGTGGACCATACTCCGTCTTCCCGGGACACACAAAAGTACACAATGCCAGATCTTCTTCATCCAGCTCCATACATCCCAACGCCCGTGCCTGTTCCGTATCTTTGGTGATCAAAGATCGTAGCAAAAACGTCGGAATGATATCCAGTGGCATCACCTTCTCGAACATGCCGATCGGCACCATCGCCCGTTTACTTCCGCCTGTTGACGTGCTGAACGCAAACGTGCGAGCTCGATCAAGTGCCGACGTAAATACATTCTTCACAGAGAAACGTCCGCCACCTGGTGACAGCCACCCCAGGAACTCTCGATGACTGTGTTCGGGGATTGCTGAAATCTGCAAGTGGTAGCGACCAAGATAACCCATCGGTGCATGGATCTGGCGGCCGCTGAGCACACTGCCGGAAATCACCCGCCTTGAACCGTCAGCCAAAAGCCCAGCCGTGAGTTGTTCCAACGATGCACCCAGTCGAGTTCGCACGATCTGTGGTTTTTGAACTGCGGGCCCGGCAATGGAAATCATTCGTTCGGTATTCAAGCGCCCCGTGGCGAGCAGATGACCTATCGCGATGACCTCCTGATAGTTGATGTACCAGACAACTTTTCGCGGTCCGACGGGATCGAGAAAATGAATATGTGTGCCGGGCAACCCAGCAGGATGAGGACCTTCAAACGTGGCTGTCTTCACCGACGGAACGCCAACATCCGGCATCACAGCATTGGGGCAATGGCAAACATGAACTGAACCATCCGTCAACTTCGCTAAAGCCTGAAGTCCGAGCCGAAAACGTGCTTCATGCGATTGAATCCATGGCATTGGATCGGCGGCAAGGGGATTGGAATCCATTGCCTGCACAAAGATCGATCGCGGCACAGTGCCGACAGCAGGAACCTTACTGAACGGGCGAGTTCGCAATGACGTCCACAGACCGCTCGTGGACAACAATTCCGTAATCTGTTCTCGGTTGCCGCGCAGGAAATCTTTTTCAACCAGCGGAGTGAATTCGACGGCATCATCGCCATCAACATCAATGACAATCGACTGCAATATGCGGCGATCGCCACGATTAATTTCGCTGACACGTCCTGCGGCAGGCGCAGTAAAAATCACACCGCTTGTTTTCTTGTCTGAAAACAGTGGCTCGCCGATTTTCACACGATCACCTTCCTGCACCAGCATCGTGGGTTTCATGCCGATGTAATCGGCGGCCACCACGCCGACGCGGGATACAACTGGCCCAGCGACTATCTGAGGAGCAGGCTGATCGGAGATCGGTAAATTGAGACCTTTTGTTATACGAAACATCTGACTTCAACGACCCAATGAAAACGAACGACTCAGTAAAACGCTGGCGATTCGAAGATTATCGTTTAAGCATCGAGCAGAAAGCAACTGTCTTTGCTTGTAGTGGGATTCGCCAGAATTCCATACGATTGCAGGATTTATGGCGAAATCCACTACGACACTGAATAGCCGATCGATGCTAACGGTTTGCGATTATCGTAGCCGTCACTCTCCGAGTGACGAACGCCCTCAGTCCGCGTTAGCGGACTATCAACTTCATCACTCGGAGAGTGATGTCTACTTTGTCAACTCCCTGATCTCGTAATCACCGGAAAGTTATGCCGTTCACCACGCCCCTTCAGAGGGTAATCTTTCCGCAACGGAAACGCTGCAAATTCTTCCGGCATCAGAATGCGACGCAAGTCAGGATGCCCTTCGAACACGATGCCAAACATATCAAAAATCTCACGCTCCAGCCAGTCGCAACCACGCCACAGCGAATACGCAGACGGCAATTTTGGATCGGGCAAATTCACAGCCGTCCTGATGATTAAACGCTCGCCGCTGAAAATGTCCAGCAACATGTACACAACGCCAAACCGATCCGTGGCACCTTCATATTCCAGATAGTCAACCGCCGTCATATCAATCAGTGAATTGAAGCCGTGATCGTTCTTGAGACTGCCAAGGATTTGAAACAGCTCCGCCGCCGGAACATCGATCCGTCGATTGTCGCGGAAGCTGCTTTCAACAAGATCCGCCCCAAACCGCTCCTGCAACACAGACAACTCAACCATGATTGCCTGCCCCTCGCTTCAAGCCAGCACCCGTCATTGCCGCCGAAAAACCGCCAAGCTGTACAAGATTTGCGTCCTGAATGCGGTAACGCTCATCACCATCAAATGGCGTCGGCCCCATCGGAGTATCGTGTGCCATGAATTCCGCGCCATTCACAGTCCCCGTACGACGAACCTTGGCCTGCATGTCTATAATGGCCGCAATCAATTGCTCCGGACGAGGTGGACAGCCGGGAACATACATGTCAACAGGAATGAATCGATCAACGCCCTGCACGACCGCGTATGTATCGAACACGCCACCGGAACACGCACAGGCTCCCATCGAAATGCACCATTTCGGTTCGGGCATCTGCAACCAGATTCGCTGCAATACCGGCAGCATCTTCATGACGACTCGACCAGCCACGATCAACAAGTCACACTGACGCGGGCTGAATCGCATGACTTCTGCACCAAATCGAGCCAAGTCATGTCGAGACGCGGCTGTTGCCATCAATTCGATGCCACAACAGGCGGTGGCAAAAGGCATCGGCCACAAACTGTTGGAACGAGCCCAACTGGCCGCAGCATCCAACTTGGTCATGAACAAATTTTCCGGAAGTCCTACCGCCATCGAAACACTCCCTTCCGCCATGCATAAACCCACGCCAGGGAAAGAGTTGCCATGAAAACAAGCATGACTCCAAATACTGTATCGCGCAGTTCGGGCGGAATTCCAAATTCACTATAGGCGCTGACCGCCCATGGATACAAAAACAGCAGTTCCACGTCAAAGACGAGAAACAGGATTGCAACAAGATAAAACCGCACATCAAATGGCTGCCGCGCGTCACCGATCGGATCCATCCCCGATTCGTAAGGCATATCCTTAACCGGCGTGTGCTTACGCGGCCCCAGCAGATGCGCCAGCAACAGGTTTGTCACGACAAACCCGACCAGCACGCCACCGTAGACGAATAGCGGCGGAAGATTTGGAAGTTCCACAAAACACCCTTATTTGCTGGTCTACGCTGCAAAGAAAAGACAGTGTCTCCGTGTTGGGCGGAAAACAACGGCCTGTAACTGTAGTGGAATTCGCCAAAATCCCACGCAGGAGCAGGATTTCTGGCGAAATCCACTACGACATTCATTTCGCGACCGCTGCTGAACATCCACTCGCTCAGCAACCTGCGCTGTGACTCTATGATACGGTGGGATATGTCTAAACACTGGTCGAATCAAGCCCAACGCCAAACACAACCTGAATCATCTCGCTTTCGGAAAAGATTGGAGCCGGGTCGCCTTAATGAACGATTCCCAGATTTTTCATGTCGACGAATTTCAGCACGCCAAGCGCCAGTGTGGACAAACATTGTCCGCTACTGACGTTGACCTGTTTTGCCAATCGGTACGAGACTGTATTCCAAACGTAGAACAGACAGCTCGGCCATTCAGCAATTCGAAAATCGCTGTGATCGGCTGAAACCACGAAGGCGAGCGACTTGTGATTCGAGTTCTTTAGAAATGCCACAAATGCACGTAATTGCCCCATCCACCCCAGAGCCCGCCATTCCAGCAAAAAAAGCTGCTAAGCGCCCGAATCGATTCGAGTTCGCCGGGCGATATTCCGTCCTGCTGGAAATCTGTGCCGTCATTCTGTTTTGCTTCACCGCCCTGCGACTCGCAATGCTCCTGTGGTTCAGCAACCCCACAGAACTCAGCCTTGGAGAATTCGGCCTCGTCTTCCTTACGGGTTTGCGATTCGACGTCTTCGTCACACTGTGCTGTGCGTTTCCACAGATGATCTTTCTGTCGCTGATTGGAAATCGGCAGAAACTGCCGCGACTATTACAGATCGGACTCGAAATTCAATGGTTCTCAGGCTACACGATGCTGATTAGCGTGGTCGTCGCCGAATGGTTGTTCTTCGCCGAATTTCAGACTCGGCTGAACTACATTGCCTTTGAGTATCTCGTATATCCCAAGGAAGTCTGCTGCAACATCTGGGAGTCCTATCAAACCGGCAAGCTGTTGACAGTGGTTCTGATTGTCGGCGTGGCAGCCTACGCCGTTCTGCGGGAACGATATCTGCGACGCATTCAGGATCATATGCCAGCTCGCCGCCGCTGGAGTATCGTCGCAGCCACTTTCTGCATCATCCTGACGATGTGGCTTTCAACCCCTATGTCCAGCATTCATGTGACTCGCAGCCGCACGGCCAATGAATGCTCGGGCAATGGGATCTACAGCTTCGTCTACTATGCATGGACGTGTCGTTTCGATTTCAACGACTTCTACCAAACAACATCCGAAACCGAAGCAGTGGCTCTGTCACGTGATTCCGTCGAATCTGCGGACTCCAAATTCATCCCTGGATCACAGCATCCGCTCGACCGCGTTGTGTCAACAAATCGACCACAGCGCAACGCTAACGTCGTTTTGATTCTTGAAGAAAGCCTGGGCTCGGATTTTATTGGTGCCCTTGGTGACAATCGTGGCCTGACAGCGGAATTCGACAAGCTCAGTACAGAAGGGCTACTGTTCAATAATTGGTACGCCACCGGCAACCGTACGGCTCGAGCATTAGAAGCAGTCACCACTGCCATGCCGCCTTTGCCAACCGAATCGATCCTGAAACGAGACCATTCTACGAACGTGTTTACGCTGGCCAGCGTGCTTGCGGAACGCGGCTATGAGCGACTGTTTGTAACCGCTGGTCGAGGCATGTTTGATGGCGTGCGGGCGTTCATGACGGCGAATGGATTCAACCATTTTGTCGAACAGGGCGACTTCGAAAATCCCGGCTTCGTCAATGCCTGGGGCGTGGCGGACGAGGACATGTTCCACCGCGCCATCGAAGAAATTGACGAACTTCATCAAAAGGGAAAACCGTTTATCGCCACCTTGTTGACGGTCTCAAATCACCGCCCGTACACCTATCCTGCGGGCCGCATCGATAGCGATGAACAGACTCGAGAAAACGCCGTTCGCTATGCCGACTGGGCGATCGGGGATTTCTTTCGTCGAGTTCGTGAAAAAGTATATTACAAGGACACCATCTTCATCGTGATGGGCGATCATGGCGCGCGAGTCTACGGCAGTCAGCTATTCCCGATTCGTTCGTATCGAGTTCCCGTTCTGGTCATTGATCCCCAGCAGTCGAGTGCATCGCAGTGCAGTACGCTTGCAAGTTCAATGGATATCGCTCCAACGATCATGGGACTGCTGGGTGGCGATTATCGGTCTGTCTTCTTTGGCCGCGACGCATTGGCGATCGACCCCAAGGACGGTTACGCAATGATGCAGCACAATCACGAAATTGCTCTCCTGAATGCGAAAAATCAACTCACGATTTTGAGTTCCCAGAAGCGAGTGTTTAGTTTTGATGTCGATCCTGTCACATCAGAATTGATCCCTAAGACGGACTTGTACAAAGAGGACGCAAGTCGATTGATGTCGGTGCTGCAGACGGCAAATCGATTGTACTACGGCGATGCCTGCCATCCAGATGCCAATACACGCATGGCGGAGGTTCCGAAGCAGGTCCGGTGATGGCCCACTGGCCGTCGGACGGGACTCCAGACCCGTCCTACGGAAAGCCGGTTCTTGCCTCGATTCAGCAATTGTTGCCGCTTCCAACTGTGCGGTACCGCGCGGTTATGGCAAAACCGAGTTTCCTTCACGACGTCCCCGGAAAAGCCAGATTGACAAGAGTTTGATGCCGAATCAGACTTTGTTGAGTCTTAGAGTCTTATCAGGCAAAGGAATTGCCTTCGTGTCGTTTGGTATCACACCGCGACAATGCTCACAGGAGGAGCAAGATGTTACTTTCAGTTGTTATTCCGGCACACAATGAAGCCGACAACCTGCCGCAGTTGCTCAATGAAATTCGCACTTCGCTAGCGCGCATGGAATCCTACGAAGTCGTCGTTGTCGATGATGGAAGCTCCGATAACACGCCGACCAGGCTGGATGAAATTCAAGCGGAGTTTCCTCAACTGCGTATCGTGCGACACGCTTCAAGCTGCGGTCAAAGCACCGCGCTGATGACTGGCGTCGATGCGGCAACTGGTGAGATCATTGCAACTCTGGATGGCGATGGACAAAACGACCCAGCGGACATCCCCGGCATGGTGGATTTGTTGACACAGTCACGCCAAACCGAAGACGTCCGCATGATTGCTGGCCTGCGTGCCAAGCGACTGGACTCGCGCTGGCGACTCATCAGTTCAAAAATTGCGAACGCAGTTCGCAGTCGAATCCTGCAAGACGGAACTCCCGACACTGGCTGCGGAATCAAGGTGTTTCTGAAGCAGACGTTTGTCACCATGCCACGATTCAATCACATGCATCGTTTCATGCCCGCTCTGGTTGTGCGTAGCGGCGGCAAAGTCATTTCATATCCTGTCAATCATCGAGTACGCACTCACGGCAAATCGCATTATGACACGCTGCGACGGCTGATGGTGGGCATTGTTGACATTATGGGTGTCGCGTGGCTCTTGCGTCGAAACAAACTTGCGGTTGTGGAAAGAATGGATGCCGTTTATGACGAACGAACAAATCTGGATAGCATTCGGTTTGACAGGTCAGCTCCTGTTCACAGCCCGGTTCGTCGTGCAGTGGCTTAGCAGCGAACGTGAAAAACGCAGCGTCGTGCCGCGATCGTTCTGGTACTTCAGTCTCGGCGGTTCGCTGATGCTACTTGTGTACGCGATCTATAAACAGGACATCGTATTCACGATCGGACAATCATCAGGTTTGTTCATTTATGTGCGAAACCTGCAATTGATCCGTAACGAGAACAAACGCGTCGCACAGCACAAGGCCTCAGAATCGCCGGAAACAATTCCGATGAGTGCAGATCGCCCGGTCGCCTCGACCGTTCAGCAGCGGAAAGCAGCCTAAGCGGCACGACTGCATGCGATACTTACTGTGGACAACTTGCATCACGATGCTGCTGGTGACTTGCGCGATTGCCTGTCGGCCATTGCTGCCAGTTGATGAAACCAGATATCTATCGGTGGCGTGGGAAGCTCATGTCACCGGGGACTATCTGGTTTCGCATTTGAATACAGAAACATATGCGCATAAACCGCCGCTTCTGTTTTGGCTGATCAATGCGGTCTGGTCCGTTACGGGCCTGAACGAATATGCCGCTCGACTTGTCTCACCTCTCGCCGGAATCGCGTGCTTATTACTGACTGCAGTGATGGCGCGCCGCCTGTGGCCAGAATCAACTCCCCTGCACCGCTGCGCTCCGATGGTGCTGGCTTCGATCGTACTCTGGACGATCTTTTGCCCGCTGACCATGTTTGACACGCTGTTGACCTGCTGCACCATGCTGGCACTGCTGGGAGTACTGCGGGCTGAAGCAGGAGACATGAAGACTGGCTGGCTGATGGCCGGCATTGCCATGGGATTTGGTATCCTCGCCAAGGGACCAGTGGTTCTGGTACACGTCTTGCCGGCTGCGATCTTCGCGCCGTGGTGGTCGTTGCGAGTTCGGACCAGCGATGGCCGATGGTATGTTGGCTGCATCGCCGCACTTGCGATCGCAGCCGCTATTGGA
>JBDNFT010001020.1:0-3931 GCA_041689695.1 Planctomycetaceae bacterium
CCCCAAAATCGACCGGCAACTTCTCCCAGGCTTTCAGGTGTTGCGGGTTGCCGAATCGCTCATCGAGAAGCGTTTTGACGCCAGCGGCGACCTTTGTGCCATTCTGGGCCTCCTTCATCAAACCAAGCGTGCCTTCGCTATAGACGAAAGATGAGTTGCCGGCGGAATCTGAACATCCAGAAACCAGCAACAGGCCAGCAGAAAGAATTAGAATTAGACTGGGAGTCCGTGACATTCCCAAACCTCGATTACAAAAACAACTGAAAACAAAGAACATAATAGACTTAAAGCTTGAAGCGATCTGCTGGATAATCAACCTGCATGTCAGTGGTCTCGCCACTCTTGATTTCCACATCCAGTTTTCTCTCGACGAAACCACCATCTGCGCCTTCATGCCACACAACGAACGAGTGCTTTCCAACCGGCAGATCAGGAATACTAAAGCTGCCGTTTTCATCCGTTAGGGCGGCATAAGGATGATCAATTGGCAGCTGTCGAGCGTTCATCCATCCATGAAAGTCGCAACTCACGTTGAAAGGAACCGATTCAGATTTTTTCAACGTATAAGACACCTTTCCCTCACGATCGTTGGCCCCAACAAGTGAGTTGATCGCGGGATTCTTTGCAGGATATGTGTGAGTGTTGTGGGCGATAGGATCGTCACTCTTGACTACGATCAACTGTCCCACTGGGATAATTGAACAATGCGGCAGGAACTGACAGTTTTTCTGGTCAAACACAAATGCCTCGGCTGGAACCTCCAACGGTTTGCCGCCCTTTGGAGCTTTGCTCAGATAGATATAGACATTCTTAACAGTGTTTCCTGGCCCCAGAATAAGTTTCTCATTTGGTATATCAACCGCAGCGCAGACTTCCTGGTCTTTAACATTCGCGCCCTTTGCGATCAGAAGCGGCAGTGGCAACACCGCCCCCGTCATGACCACTTTGCCCGTGAATGTTCCGGGAGCAATGCCTGAAGCAGCGGCAGCCATCGCTTCCTCTTCGGAGTCAACTGCATTCTCTGATTCAGTTGCGACAAACGTGACTTGCGGGACGACTGTCGCTCCACCACCGAAATCCGGCACGCGCCCACAACCGCCCAACGCAAACAGCAAACCAGACGTTGTCGTGAAAGCAACGAGGCGTTTTGCAACTCGCATCTGTGAAGGACTCTTCTGGCTAACTTCTGACAAATTCATTCTTCCACTCCTGCAGCGACCGCAACTGATCCGTCAACCGACGGCAAATCAAGTTTAGCTGTAGGTGCTACTTCATTTGAGTTGTCAACTGAAGCGGCATCCGCTGCGGCAGCATCAGAGGCCGGAACATCAGTCGTTGGCTTTTCCCCATCTGCAGGCACTGCTGCCCCAGGAGGAGCGTAGGCTGTCGGCCCAATATCCTCCATCAGACGCGTATAGTTCAGCAACGCATCTCTGGATGCAGTTACGTGCGCGTCCGGATCGCCACCAAACAGGTCGGGGAATTGTGTTGTGTTGTTTTTCGGAAAATTCAAGGGCATGGAGGTGTATGGAGTGATCCATGCGGGGTTGTACAACCACAGTTTGATCCAGTCGGCACGAAGTCGATTCTGAACGACATTCAGGTTGGGTCCCTGGATATCCTTTGCCGGATCAGACACCTTAAATTTCCTTCCTCCAAGCGAATGGCATTTCACGCAGAGTGGACCATTTAAAACTTTCCACGATTCCGCGAGGTAAGTCTCGTCTTCTTTGAGCAATCCTTCGTGCGCCATTTCAACTTCGCGCGCCGCAAGGTAGTCGATGTTCCTCGGGATTTCTTCTTGATAAGGGAATTCAGCTCCATCAACCGCTGCGAAGTAGTTGGCCAGAGTCTGGGCCTCTTTTTCGCTCATATTGAATTTAGGCATTCTCAAGACGGTAGTGTAGCGCAACTGTGTAGGCTCCAGCAGGAACTGATACAACCACGGAGTCTGAACTTTAACGCCTTCCTGATACAGCGGTGGAGGCGACGCCTGCCATGCCAACTTCCGAATGCCACCGGTTTTTGACTTCATCAACTCTTCAACTAACCATTCTGCGTATTCACCGCCACGACCTGGTTGGTAATGAATCATTGTGCGTTCCGTGAAGTTTACGCCGGATCCCGGCAAGAGGCGTTTCTTGTCATCACCCGTGCCAAAATCTGCTGTCTCCCAGAGAGTAAATCCATACTCACGCAATTCAGGATCTTCTTCTTCTGGATCCGGCTTAGACGCAATAAAGCCGTGCACTTTGGCAACGTTGAGTTCTACCTTTTCTTCATCGATCACGTAATTGCGTTTCTCACCAGTCAATGCCTGGTGCGGCGGACGCAGTTTGAGCAACATCTCCAAACCGTTCTTGTGGTCGGATGGCGTCATTTCCGTTGCGGTAATGTCCTCAAGACTCGTCGCGAACGTCATTTCCGGCAAACCAACAACATGGCAGCCTGTGCAGTTGTACTTTGCGAGCAGGAACTCACCTTCAAGACGATTCTTTGCGCGTTCATCGGGTGTATACACATATTCCGGAGCCGGTGGCTCAGCAATCAATCCCAGAACAAAAGTAGCAATCGCTTCAATCTCATCTTCCTTCAACGGAAATTTTGGCATCCTGAGACGTTCGTCATAGCCTTTGGTTTCCGTCTTTTCATAGTCGTAACTCCGAGGCCAACGCAGTTTCTGCCATAGAAAACCTGGACGTCCGTGATGCTGCAAGCTCTTAAAGTAGAACGCGGCTGACATTTCGCTTGCCACCTCTTCGGGACTCATATCTCCACTTTTATCCTGTCCCGCTGCCATCGCAGTGACAGCTTCTTCAACTCGTTCCAGCGTAGAACTGAATTTTGAATCTGGCGATTCACCATGATGGTGCAAAAATTCTTCAACGTGTTCAAACCCAAGCTTGCTGGTGTCTTTTCGGCCCCAATCCTGCAGTGCGACGCCGATCGGACGGGCACTCTCAAAGCCCGGCATGTCATGGCAACCGTAACATCCGTAGCGTGAAATTGTCTTGCGACCAACGAATTCCAGCTTGCGATTATACCAATCGGCAGCGTCCGATACGGGAGCTCCGTCCTCTGTCGCCAAAACGACTTCATCGCCAATCACATCAGCTTGCTTCATATCGAAATTGCGAGTCTGAATAATCTCTTCAGCCTTCTCTTTGCTGAATCGCCCCTTGCGAAGGAATAGGGCCACAAGATTATCCAGTTCGGCGGAATCAACATCTCGCACAGGAAACTCGCCAGGCGAGCCCTGGCTCAGAAGAAACGCCGTGATGTCCGCTGCAGGATCGATATCGTTCGTCCCTTCTTGATAGGCGTCCAGATAAAGATTTGGCATCTTTGTTCGAGCATGATATCGCTGGGGCTCACGAATCCATGTGTACAACCAATCGCTGAAGAGCGGGTCGTCAGCATTGCGTTTAATCTTCAAGTGAATATCACTGATATTTGGACCAAAGTCGGCAGTCGTTCCTGGAACAGCACCATGTTGGTGGCACGACAGACAACCGCGTTCTGAAAACAACTTTTTCCCACGTTCAACATCGGCAGTGTAACCATCAACAGGCTTCAGGAGTTCGATTGGCTGAGAATTCTTCAACAGCACCGCTGCAATGCCAGCCAGTTCAACGGTTTCCAATACTTGCGTGTGTGCTGCGGTAGTCTCTGATAGGTGTTCGAAATTACCGAAGAATTTTGGCATCTTCGTAGACGGTCGGAAGCGAGACGGGATTTCGGTCCAATACTGAATCCACTCAGATGTGGTCTTCGATTCAATGTGTCTTAAACTTGGACCAACTTTCCTGAATTTCCCCGCCACTTGAGTCGGGTCGGCAGCAATTCGAGCTGCGTCTTCTGCAGTCTGCGGCTCGATGCGAAGATCCGGACCAATGGCAACTCCTGCGTCCTGCCCGTGGATTTCATGGCA
>JBDNFT010001021.1:0-8161 GCA_041689695.1 Planctomycetaceae bacterium
CCTGCATCATCCGCCAGAAAGATCACGACGTTGGGCGGTGCCGCGTACGATGCGTCCGCCATGGCGAAGAGCGCAAGCAGAAGTAAAGCGGATCTCGAAATCGATTCCATGGAAGCCCCCGGAGGGTGATCTGAATTGATGAAATTTCTGGTGTGACAGCGGACCTGTTTTTCAAAATCACGACGATGGCTAATCGTCATCCGCGCGAAGGACTGAAATGAATGCTTTTTGCGGGATGTTCACGCTGCCAAATTGTTTCATCTTGGCCTTCCCCTTTTTTTGCTTCTCCAGGAGTTTCATCTTGCGCGTCACATCGCCGCCGTAAAGTTTCTCGGTGACATCTTTCCGGAATGGGGCGATCGTCGTTCGCGCGATAATCTCGCCACCAATCGCGCCCTGGATCGGGATCTTGAATTGATGGCGAGGAATCTCCTTGGCCAGCTGTTCACAGTAGTGCATTGCGCGAGGACGTGCTTTGTCGCGGTGTACAAGATAAGACAGCGTATCGACCGGCTCTTTGTTGACCATGATGTCAACTTTGACGATGTCCGTCGTGCGATATTCAATAGGGACGTAGTCAAACGATCCGTATCCGCGTGTCAGCATTTTGAGCTTGCCGTAGAATTCGAACAGGACTTCGCCCAGCGGCATGATACTGGTCACTTCCATCCGCTTGGCAGACAGGAAGTTCATCGTCTGACTCTCAGAACGATGCTCGCGGCACAATTCCATGACTCCGCCCACATATGCTTCCGGAGTGATAATCGACGCTTTGATATAGGGCTCACTGGCCGATTCGATCGCCATCGGATCGGGCCAATAGCTGGGGTTATCGACCTCAATCTCTGAACCATCTTTCAACTTCAGCTTATACTTCACAGACGGAGCAGAGATCACCAGGCCGATATCGAACTCTCGCTGAAGTCGTTCCTGAATGACGTCCAGATGCAGCAGGCCAAGAAACCCACAGCGAAATCCAAAACCAAGAGCCGCAGAACTGTCCTTCTCAAACGTCAAAGCGGCATCGTTGATGGCAAGTTTTTCCAGAGCCTTTGAGAGTTCCGGATACTCGCCGGTGTCCATGGGATAAATGGACGAGAACACAACCTGCCGTGCCTTCTGATACCCTGGTATTGGCTCGGTCGCCTGCCGATTGAGCAGCGTGATGGTGTCGCCGATTTCAATATCCTGAACGCTCTTCACACCGGCAACAATGTAGCCCACTTCGCCCGCGCTCAGTTGCGGGCGGGGATTGAGTTGGAACTGATTGTAGCCAACTTCATCCACCTTGAAGTCGCGATCAGCGTGCATAAAGTGAATCACATCGCGCGACTTGAGCGTTCCTTCCATCACGCGACATTGCAGAATCACGCCACGAAACTTATCAAAGTGAGCATCAAACACCAGGGCTTTCAAAGGTGCGCCAGGATCACCTTTGGGAGCTGGCAACTTCTCAACAATGCCGACCAACACCGCATCAATGTTGATGCCGTTCTTGGCAGAAATCGGAATCGCTTCGAAGGGGTCGAGTCCCAATTCCGCGTCAATCGCTTCTTGTGCTCGTTCGATATCTGCGGCGGGCAGATCGATCTTGTTGATGATCGGCAGCAGTGTCAGATTGTGTTCCAATGCCAGGTACAGATTGGCCACCGTCTGAGCTTCGACTCCCTGTGAGGCATCGACGACGATCAACGCGCCTTCGCACGCCATTAGAGAGCGACGCACCTCGTGCGAAAAATCTACATGCCCCGGCGTGTCGATGAGATTCAGCAGATAGTCTTTGCCATCCGGAGCGCGATAGTTCAGCGTGATCGTATTGCTCTTGATGGTGATGCCACGTTCGCGTTCGATGTCCATCGAATCCAGCATCTGCTCGTGAAGATCTCGCTGGGCAATACCTCCGCAAGTCTGAATGAGCCGGTCCGCCAGAGTGGACTTGCCGTGGTCGATATGAGCGATGATACAGAAGTTTCGAATGTGTTCCATGGCGTAGTTCTAGCAGGAACCGTGCCAAAGAGCGAAGATACAACGGCGACTGGAGAGGTTCTTCGTGGAGTGCGTCACAAATCGCAGTTTTGACGAATCCCACGTTTGTTTTCAATCTCAACCAAAGTCACCCGACCGGATGGCACGATTTCGCTCGGGATACTGAATTCCGCCTGTTTTTTGTTCGCCATCACGACGATTTCTGCGATAACTCAGAAATTCAACTCGGTGACTCGAAACAACGGAGCTTCAAAAATGAATGAATTCCAGATGAATCGACGGCAGGCCCTCATCGCGAGTGGCTTGGGCACCTTGAGCCTCGGAATGCCGGGAGCAGTGCTTGGCAGCGACAAGATCGACGCCTCCGGCAAAGCAGTCGCCTCTGAAAAGTCCTGCATCTTCGTCCTGCTGTGTGGCGGACCAAGCCACGTAGATACGTGGGACATGAAGCCCGAAGCACCATTGGAATATCGCGGCCCGTACGAACCAATCGCCACCAAAGTTCCCGGCATGCTTTTGAACGAAATGCATACCGGGCTGGCAAAGTTGACTGACCACTTCACGCTGATTAACTCCATGTCGCATCCGGGGGCGATCAGCAATCACTTCGACGCGATGCACAATTTGCTCAGCGGTCAATCGGCGGAACGCGTCCAACAGGGAACGCCGAACACGCAACCTTATCTCGGCTCACTGGTGGCCAAACACAAACCGAGCACACGCAATTTCGTGTCCAACGCGTGGCTCATCAAGTGCGTCGGACCGCCCGTGTTTTGCGCCCCCAACATTGGCATCGGGGGCTATCTCGGTTCGGCCTACGCTCCGTTGTTTATCGGCGAAGCAGACAATCATCCGGCGATGGCAGATTTCAAACCTCCGCAAATCTATAACTCGTACGACGAAGCTAGATTCGATGAACGCAAGATCCTTCTGCGAAACATTGAATCCAACAAGTTCGACCGGGACAAGCAGGTCAAGGACTGGTCCGACATGCGTGAAAAGACTTACGACGGTCTGACGCGCCCCGAAGGTCGGCAGGCGTTTGATTTGCACCGCGAACCCGTCGAGGTTCGCGAACGCTACGGAATGCATCCGCTGGGGCAGAACCTGCTTCTCGCCAGACGCATGGTGGAATCAGGCGTACGATTTGTCACGGTCAACGGCTGGACAGGGCAGGCGGAACATGACAAGACTGGGCCGCCAAGCAGCAGCTGGGACATGCACGGCGGAAACATGGGAATGGGCAACGCCTTCGGCAACGGCTCCTACGGAATGGGATTCTGTTTACCGCGTCTTGATCAGGCGTTGTCGGGGCTGTTCACAGACCTCGTGGAACGCGGCATGCTGGACAACACGCTTGTCGTTGTGACCGGCGAATTCGGTCGTACACCGTACCTCATGAAACAGGACCCTCCCGGACGACAGCACTGGCCTCAGTGTTTCTCGTCGATCATTGCAGGAGCGGGCATCAAGGGCGGAAGTGTGTACGGCAAATCCAACAAGTACGGCGAGCATCCGACACATAACCCGGTTCGTCCCGAAGAACTGGCTGCAACCATCTACCATGCCCTCGACATCCCGATCAACAATCCGCAGGACGCGAGCGGTATTTCCCAGTCTCTGACGACTGGCAAACCAATCATGGATCTGTTTGGATAGCAAACGCAGCCGAATCATTCGCTGCTAAATCACCGCCAACTCCGGATAACGCCGTCTGAAATATTTCCCCTTAAATCGCCTGAACAAATAGTCGAGCCAGTACGTTGGCACATCGCCTTTGAGAAGGAAGATCTGACGGACGGCCTGATCCCCAAGTCTCAATGATCGCCCTTTCTCAAATGCGTGCTGTAAGATGCCATCAGCCACTTTTATATTCTGAACGCAGGAGCCTACAACATGACGCCATTCGGAAATGACCGACCATTCAATCCCTCGCTTGATCGCCGACAGTTGCTCGCCTATGCAGGATTTGGAGCGGCGATGATGACTTCTGCGGCGGCGGCAACTGCCGCTCAACAGCAGGTAGCGGCGGTTGTCGAAAAACGTCGTTACAACATGAAGAAGTCAATCAATCTCTGGGCGTTTCCGTATCCGGATAAGATGACACTGCGTCAATGCATGCAACTGGCGAAGGATGCCGGATTCGATGGCATCGAATTGAACTACGATCTGGAGAGCGAACTGTCGCCGAATTCTAGCACCAAAGAGTTCACTGCAATCCGACGCATGGCAGACGAAATCGGCATCGCAATCAGTGGGGTTTGTTCATTTCTGTTCTGGCCATATCCGCTCACCAGCAACAACGCTGAAGAACGTGCCAGCGGCCTGCAGCTGGCAGGATTGATGACTCAAGCCGCACATGATCTGGGAACGAAGAATCTGCTCGTCGTCCCCGGCGCTGTTCACATGCCGTGGCGAGCCGACCATGAACCAACTCCCAATGACGTCTGCGACAAGCGAGCGGTAGAAGCCATCACGAAGCTGCTGCCGAATGCAGAAAAGCTGGATGTCTCGCTGAACATCGAAAACATTTTCTTCAACGGTTACCTGATGTCACCGTTTGAGATGATGGCCTTCGTTGACAAATTCGCCAGCGACCATGTGAAGGTGCATTTTGATACTGGCAATATCATGGAGTACCAATTTCCTGAACACTGGATTCCAATCCTGGGCAAACGCATTCGTAACGTGCATCTGAAAGAGTACTCGAAGAAGAGCACCGATCATTCGCTCGAAGCCTTTCGCCCGCTGCTCGACGGCACTACAAACTGGCCAGCCGTTATGCAGGCCTTTGCTGACGTTGACTATCACGGCTATCTGACGTTTGAATACTTCCATCCGTATCTGCATCACCCAGAGGCGTTGATTTACCAGACGGCAGATTCGCTGGATCGGTTGCTGGGAATTCGGTGAAGACGATCGCGATTCAGGCTCGAAGAGCCGACACAGCCTTTGCCGGTGGCAGAGCCACCGGAATGCGACACGCGCTTCGTTCAAGGCCCGGAGGGCCGACACAATTATAAACGCTGCTTTCGTTTTGCTGTGTCAGCCAGCCGGATCTCGTGAGTTTCGCTCAGTTTTCCTGTGCGCCAGATAAGATCGGTTTGTGCGGTCATATATTCAGCAAGGCTCTGGGCTTCGGAACGTTCGGCCTGTCGGAGCAGTTGCTGGGCACTCATGACTTCCGCCAGTAAATCTGCAGTGCCTTTGACCTTGTACTCTTCCATCATTGACGCCACGCGGTTTCTTGCGGCATCAACTCTACGCCGATGATTTCGGACCGAGAACTGACTCCGTTCGATTTCTCGAATCGACCCCGCAATCTCATGCATGATTTCCGTTTTTTGTTCCTTTAGAATTGCGTTGGCGCGGGCAATTTGAAATTCCAGATTCGCTTGTTGCGTTTTGGCGAGGCGTGACCCGACTGGATACTGGAATTGGAAGCCCAATTGCCAGCCAGCCTGATTTCCACGCAAGAGTGCTGCTGTCGCATCGTTGAAGCCTGCTAACGTCTTTCCGTCAAAGCTACTCGATGCAACCAGGTGATCTCCAAAGCCATTCAGATGATAGTTTCCCACGAAGTCCAGACGTGGCTTCCGCAATCCTCTGGCAGCATCGCGCTGAAGTGTGAGGCTTTGTATTTGTGCCTTTGATCGCTGCAACTCGGGACGATACATCGTGGCTTCAAAAAAGCACGATTGTTCGTCAGAAACCAGAGGAGCCTCGGACGGCCGACTGACTGGTGTAATAAGTGAATCTTTTGTCAACTGCCATCCAACGAGTCGCTTGAGGTTACTTTCGTGATTCAAAAGATTCGCTCTGGCATCTTCTTGTTCGATTTCGGTTGTCAGAACAATGTCATCAAAGCGAGCAACCCACGACTGCCCTCCGCCTGGCCCGCCTACTTTCGCTCGGTCTCGAATCATTTCTGCCGCCGTTCGAACATCATCCAGATGCTGCTGCATGTTTTGCTCTTGCTCCCATGCGGCGCGGTATTGCCAGTATTGGAACTCCACTTCGCGAATCATTGCATCGAGAGCCTGATGGGCATCAAGCTCAGACATTTTTTCGTTGATGGCCGCAATGAGCATCCCTTGCTGGACACCGGTGACTCCCACCAAAGAATCGGAGACTGGTCCAGCAACTTTCGTATACTGCCGCCCAGCACCGGCCAGCAGTGGCTGACGAACTTCCGCTCGAAGCTGTCCGATGTAAGCGGACTGAAACAGTCTTCCAGTCACATTGTTTTGATCATAATTCCAGTCCTGAACGACTGCAACGCTTCCACCCGAAAGCAGCCGCTGGTCAGCTCGCATGGTAAATGCCGCCGTATCGGACTCCAGTGTTGAACCAGGCAGTAAACCACCAGAGAGAAATCGATTGTTCTGGACTTGCTGGTCTCGATTCCAGTTTGAATTCACGCCAAGCACCGGGTCAAACTCCGACCTGGCTGCCGACACACTGCGCTGACCGAAGAGCACGCCCGTCCTCGCGATTCGCGTATCATAGATCGTTGAAACGCCTTGTGGATTCTGCAGCAGTGGATTTGACGTCGCGCGGTACGTCCCGGCACTTCGAAAGACTTGAGTATTCAGCAACGCTTCTCTGACAGCATCAGAAATCGAGAGTGTTACCGTCGATGTGTCCAGGATCACGGTATCGACAGCAGTTGTGATCGCCGCGTCTTGTGTCTCGTCGAGGATTTCTGCCGTTTCGACGGACTCGTCGGCAGTCTGCGATAAACTCACATTCTGAATTTCAGTGTCGGCTTGAGGTTTGGCATCAACAGCATCGGCCGATGATGATCCGACGGTTTCCGTTTGCTCTGTTTTGGACGTAGCGTGCGTGGCAGTTGGATCAACCTGACCGGAGAATTCCTTCGGTGCCCGAGGATTTACACTGCGGCATCCGGCAGGCACGAGGAGGATGATTGCCGCACAGAGGAGGAGCAGTCGCTCTACTTTTGCAATGATGTTCTGATGAGCAGGCAATGCCGAATCCGTGGCAAGAGTTTGCAAACGCTGAATGTCATCCTGACACTCCCAAGGGGCATCGGCGATCCACCTTCCATGACAATAGAGCCAGTTGAGAGGATCATTGAGAGAAAGTCCGGGAGGCGCAAAGACTTCGGCTTCTCGCGAGAATTGTGTGACCTTTGAACGAATCACCTTTCCGGGAGCGTCATCCATCGTAAGGCGAACAGCCTGAGTCCCGGGCACTGCGTGAATGCGGCTCACAACCCCCTGTCCAGGTGCAAACATAGACATGCTTCCGACGCGATGCACAATGAAAGGTGCAGACACCACAAACGGGACGGGCAGGTACAGGATGAGCAGCAGCAGACAAATCGCCGATCCTATCGTGATCCAGCGACGTCGATGTTTTACCGGTTGTTGCGTTGGCGTCTTAATGGTTCTCCATGCCGTAACGACCGTCATTCCGATCAGCATCCCCATTGAAAGGACAGCCCATGTGACGCCGATGCTTTGAAGCCGATAAGGTTTGAAGCTGGCGTACAATGTCATAAAAATTCCGCTCACTACAAACCAGCGATAAATCGCTGATGCGACAGCAAATATAACAAACCATCCCTGCCGACGACGAGGCAGTGCGGGATCGGGAGGCAATTGTTTCCCCATGCTCCAGGCGAACCAGCGTTGAAGTAACTTACTGGCCTTCTCACGCAGGTTCGGAATTTCAAGCCAGTCGGCCAGAATGTAGTAACCGTCAAAGCGGATCAGCGGATTGGCGTTGAAAATCACGGTCGTCACGGTGGAGATAAAGAATACATTCAGGCAAAGATTTCGAAAGAGTCCCGGCGAACTCGATGTCCACAGGAAAATGGCAGCAGATGCCAGCAGGATCTCGATGTACATGCCAGCAGCAGCGATCGCAATTCGATGCCATTTGTTGGGCAACATCCAACTGTCGGAGGCATCACAGTACATCGTCGGGGACATGACCATCAGAGCAACGCCAATGCCATTGCATTCGCGGTTGAAACGGCGACAGGCGAGGGCGTGGCCAAATTCATGGATCAGCTTCGTTGCTCCCAGCGTGATCCTGGGCTGACGATTTTCCTGAGGATTAGGGAATTTGGGTAGAATTAGGTTTAAAATATTGTTGCGCCCATCGTAGAGTTGGATGTCTTAATCCCCAACGCGATGGAACGCAA
>JBDNFT010001022.1:0-2436 GCA_041689695.1 Planctomycetaceae bacterium
AAAAGTACGTCAGGCTTTCCAGCCTGACACAAGGAAGCACATATCAGGCAGGAAACGCTGACGTACGTTATTTCAGGACTGTTCCTTAGCGCCCAACAACTGCGAAACTGCGGTACGATTTGCTTCCGGGTCAAACACTGCACGAATTGGAATTGTGAAGCCCTGAATCACAGCGCTGCTGATTTCACCAGAAGACATCTTCAACTTCAATTTATAGCCGCCATCGGATGTCAGCAAATACTGTTCAATCGATTCTTCGTCCGTATCAATGATCCAGTATTCCTGTACGCCGTGTGATGCGTAATCCTCGAACTTCACTCCTCGATCCCGATGCTCTGTGCTTTCCGAAAGGATCTCAACCACAAAATCCGGCACGGGGAATTTCATCGTATCGGGGCGCAGCGACTTTGCCTTCTCGGGGCCAAAATACACAAGATCCGGTTCGTAGTCGTTGCGAGTGAAAACACACAATGCTTTTTCAATATGTACCAGTCCTCCGTCTCGACCACCGACCCATATTTCCAGCAGCATTAAGAGATGCTTCGATGCCAGTAAATGTCGATTACGCGCGGGAGAATGCATCAGCACTTCTCCATCAATAAACTCCATTTTGAATTCATCCGTCATGTCTGCGTAAAACTCTCCACGACGCTTGCGCTCTTCCTGAAGGCGGCGTTCAATGATCGTCGCATATTCAGGAAGTCGATGTGAGGCAAGAATTTCGCTAAGTGCTTCGGCTGGGCTCATGGAAGACATTGTAATCTCAGATCGGCATTTTGGCAAAATGTTTCGAAATAACATCCCGAAAAGTACGTCAGGATTTCCAGCCTGACTGTTGGCAAATAATCGCAGCGTGAGTCAGTCAAACCCGATCAATCTGGTAGGTCTGCGTTTGCGATCCCTGTGTTCAATCACGCCAGGATTTCCTGCACCACGCGCTGCGGTTCGACACCGGTGAGACGCTGATCCAGTCCCTGGAAACGATATGAAAACCGTTCGTGGTCGATGCCAAGACAATGCAGAAGTGTTGCGTTCAGGTCGTTCACATGACACGGCTTATCGACAATGTTGTAACTGAAGTCGTCGGTATCTCCGTAGACAGTACCGCCTTTGATACCGCCGCCCGCCATCCACATACTGAAGCAGCGAGGATGGTGATCGCGACCGTAATTTGTTGCCGTAAGCGAGCCTTGTGAATACACAGTACGACCAAATTCGCCGCCCCAGACAACAAGCGTATCCTGCAGCAGGCCGCGTTGTTTCAGATCCTGCAGCAACGCCGCGCAGGGCTGATCCGTGTCGTAGCATTGGTGGCGAATTTCGCTCGGCAGCGAACCGTGCTGATCCCAGCCGCGATGCAGAATCTGAACAGCTCGCACACCACGTTCCACCATACGACGAGCCAGCAATGCACTGGCCGCGAATGTGCCTGGCTTTGAAACTTCCGGCCCGTACATGTCGAGCGTCGCTTGCGTTTCACCTGACAGATCGACAAGTTCCGGCACGCTGCTTTGCATACGAAATGCCATTTCGTACTGAGCGATTCGAGTCTGCGTTTCGGGATCACCGTAACGTTCGAACGTGCGATGATTGAGTTCGGCAAGACTATCCAGCATGGCTCGCCGATGTTGTGAATTGATACCGTCTGGATTGTCGATGTATAAAACCGGATCGCCGACGCTGCGTAATGCGACGCCTGTGTATTTGGATGGCAGAAACCCGCTGCTCCACATCCGCGAAAACAACGCCTGAGCAGCCTGCTTTGAAGTCCAGCGTGGTGTCAGTACGACGAAGCCTGGCAGGTTGTTACTTTCACTGCCAAGTCCGTATGCCAGCCATGAACCGAGGCTTGGCTTGCCTGGAACTTCGCTGCCTGTTGTCACAAAGGTGCAGGCCGGATCATGATTGATGGCGTTCGTATGCACACTGCGAACCAACGCAATGTCATCGACATGCTTCGCGGTGTGGCTGAGGAGTTCGCTCGCCCAAATTCCAGCCTGACCGTATCTCGCAAACTTAAACAATGACGGCGCGACGGGCAATCGGGCCTGACCGCTGGTCATCGTTGTGATTCGTTGACCCATGCGGATCGAATCCGGCAGATCCTTGTCGAAGTGATCGCCAAGAAGTGGTTTGTAGTCCCACGTGTCGAGTTGCGATGGTCCGCCATTCATGTGCAGATAAATGACAGCTTTTGCTTTGGGAGCAAAGTGTGGATAGCCCGG
The DNA here is from genome assembly GCA_041689695.1 of Planctomycetaceae bacterium. Classification (GTDB taxonomy): domain Bacteria; phylum Planctomycetota; class Planctomycetia; order Planctomycetales; family Planctomycetaceae; genus SXXK01. The sequence continues at coordinate 2,226 of JBDNFT010001022.1, forward strand.
CAGCGGCGGATGGATGCGTTCGTCAGCCGCAGTATCCTGTGCTGCCGCTTTCTGGTGTGCCGCCATCATCGCAAGTGAAACGCCACCCATTCGTAACGCGCCGGAGCCGAAGAACTGGCGACGTGTTTGATTCAGCAGATAGTCGTTGATTGTGTTCATTCGTAATATCCAATCCAGATTCCTGAGCCGCGAGGCGCTAGCCGCGGGTGTT
>JBDNFT010001023.1:0-3225 GCA_041689695.1 Planctomycetaceae bacterium
ACCGTGTTCTTACCCCACGCGAACATGTAGTGTGAAAGCACAGTGTCCTCCTGATCGACGTTAATTTCTTTGGCGGGCATCACCAGGACCGGTGCTCGTTCAAAGACTGTGCCTTCTGGAATAAAGGCAGTCGCAAAAATGCCTCGACCTTTGGATCGGATTTTTCGGACTTCGATGAACGATGTTTGTCGAATAATCATGAACAATCAATACCTGAAGAGCTGTGCAAAGGTGTCCGAAATCAATATCAACGCAAAGACAGCTCAGGATTCTCTGGGAAGATACTTAATCTCCTCGCCACGAACGCCATCGATAACGTGACCGTCAGCGAAGACTGTTTTTCCCATAACCCAGGTGCGAACGGGCCAACCGGTCAGAGTTTCGCCGTGCCATGGTGACCAGCCGCTTTTTGTGAGTTGGTTCTCATTCAGAATTGTCTGACTCTTATTCAAATCCACAAGTACGAGATCCGCGTCGTAGCCTTCTGCAATGTGGCCTTTATCCTTCAAGTTCCAGACGCGAGCTGGAGCTGCTGAAGTCCATGAGACCACCTGACTGATCGTGCAGCGGCCACGATTGACTTCGTTAAGCAGCAGTGCGAGATAATTCTCCACCGCTGGCAGGCCACTTGGAGACGCTGGATAGGGTTGCCGCTTCTCTTCTAACGTGTGCGGCGCATGATCTGTCGCGACAACTTCCAGCGTTCCATCCAGCAGACCTCGCCAGATGGCTTCGTTGTCGGCAGCAGTCTTAATGGACGGGTTCATTTGAATGAGTGTACCCAGTCGTGGGTAGTCATCGATATTGAAGAACAGGTGGTGAGGGCACGCTTCAGCGGTGATGAGATCACTTGTGCCACGCAGAAATTCGACTTCTTCTGCAGTAGAAACGTGCAGCACGTGGAATCGGTGCTTGTATCGCTCGGCGATTCCCACGGCACGCTTCGTGGCGATGATCGCGGCTTTATGATCCCGGATTCTGCTGTGATCGGTGATGTCGCGACCACCGTTCAATCGGGCGGAATTTTCCCTGACCGTCGTTTCGTCTTCACAATGCGCGCAGATTGGAAGAGTTGTCTCGGCGAAGATTCTTTCCAATGCCTCCTGTTCATCAACAAGCAGGTCGCCCGTGCTGGAACCGATGAAAATTTTGATGCCCGGCGTGCGAGTGGCTTTTTGCAGTGAATCGAGATTGTGCGGCGTGGCACCAATATAGAAGCCATAATTCACGTGGCATGATCGCGCGGCAATAGCGAGTTTTTCTTCGAGAGCTTGCACTGTTGTTGTGGTCGGCTTGGTATTTGGCATCTCCAGAAATGAGGTCACGCCTCCCTTGGCACAGGCGCGCGTCGCGTGATGCAGGTCCTCTTTGTGCGTCAGTCCGGGCTCACGAAAATGGACCTGGTCATCGACCAGACCAGGGAGCAGGTGAAGGCCGTTTGCGTCGACGATTTCGTCAGCCCGCGCGGAATCCGGCGCGTCGATCGACGCGATTCTGTGCCCTTCAATCAGCACATTGACTTTCGATGTCGAGTCCGGAAATACGACTGTAGCGTTTCGAATTAGAGTTCTCATGTTTATCTTTCAAGTTTCAGTGGACGTTGCATTAATTCTACCGTGGCTTCGCGTGGAGATTTGTTTTCGAACAGCACGCGATAGACCTGTTCGGCGATCGGCATATTGATACCCTTTTCCTGCGCAAGATGGTACACACTGTGTGCTGTAAAGATGCCTTCTGCGACTGCTGTCATCGAATCCTGAACCTCCTTAATTGTCTGGCCACGACCCAGTGCTTCACCAACAAAGCGATTTCTGCTGTGTTGACTATTGCAGGTTGTGACAAGATCACCCAGTCCGGCAAGGCCGAAAAATGTCTCACTGTTCGCACCCATTTCTGTGCCGAAGCGAACCATCTCTGCTAAACCACGCGTGAGCAGTGCAGCTTTAGCATTGTCGCCGAATTCTAATCCGTCGCAGATTCCTGCAGCAATTGCGATTACGTTTTTCAGAGCACCGGCAAGTTCTACACCTGTCTGATCGGCGTTGGAATACACACGCAGTGACTCCATCGACATTAATGCCTGAATGCGTTCCGCCGCTTCCAGTGAATCGCAAGCCGCCACAATGCTGGCTGGTTTCTGTGCTGTGATTTCTTCGGCATGGCATGGGCCTCCCAGTACCACTACCGGACGCTGTCCCACGATCTGCTGAATAATCTGGCTGGGACGAAGCAGTGTCTCATTTTCAATCCCCTTCACGGCGCTGACCATCAGTGCCTCGCCAGGAATCAGACTGGCCAAATGATGAACGGCCTCGCGAAGACCGCGCGTCGGCACGCAGACCAGAACCACATCAGCATTCTGAAGCGCAGAGTTTGTATCTGCGGTCACCTGAATGCTGGCAGGCAGCCGAACGTTGGGCAGCAGGCGACTGTTTTGACGAGTTTCGTGAATATGTCGCGCGAACGTTTCATTTCGTGCCCATAACCGCACTGAAACATCTTTGTTTTGAGCAAGTATCCAAGAGCAGGCCGTGCCCATAGCACCGGCCCCCAGTACGCAGATCGTTGTCATATCTGTTCAGTCGCTTTTGCAGTGGAGTGATCAGGTCTGAATGCGTGTATTTCAACGACGCATGGCGTTTATGCAACAGACTCAGGTAGGAAAAACCGGAATCACGACAATCCGAATGTAAGTTAAATTCAATGCGATCGTGTCATTTTGCAGTTGTGTGCCTTCGAATCGGGCTGAGAAATTCGAAAGTCGATTGCGGGTCAATGAAACTCAACCCATGGTTAGCAAACATCAATTCTGCGCGGCTGACGTCAGCGTGCGCCAATGAGTGAAGGGGAAACAGTTATGAGTCAGCCATCAGTTATCGAGCAGCCAGGGGCCGTTTTCGTAGAGCGCCGTCAGCGTGACGTCGCTTCAGTACAGTCCGGTTCCGAACGTCGCCAGTTTCGCGACGGTGACCGATCGGCTCGACCGGAAGTTGCAGAACTGGCAAATGCGGTGGACGATTACAAGATTGCTCATCACCGCCGCTTCATTACGTTTGAAGAGTTGTTCGACGTAATGACGTCCGTTGGGTATCACAAATAGTTTGATCGCTACAAACGGTTTTCTTCCACGATCGCTAATGTTTCTTTCGATGAACATACCTCAGCAATCGGAATATCTCATCCTGTCTGCCGTTTGCGTGGAATACTCCTCTGTCGGATCAAGGA
>JBDNFT010001024.1:0-1706 GCA_041689695.1 Planctomycetaceae bacterium
GCTGCCTCGAACTCCGGCGTGTATTGAAACAATCCTGGTAACATGGGATCTCGCGTTTCTCAGGGCGGCATGCAACGCGGATGGTTTTCCTCTTCACAGCTCTGGATACATCATACTTCAGTCGTTAGGTATCTGCGTCACGGGGATTCATAACGGGGACGAGGCACAACTCGCGATCAGTGCGTATCGACGCTCTATTTCAGCTCAACTATTACGAACCGCTCAGCCATTTGACACGAGTACGATTAAGTCGTAATTAAATCAAACGGAAGCACTTTAGATCGCATGGAAATTACCGCAGACGCAGCGTGAAAGCACATGGACCGTTTCGCCTGCAGTCATGGCAAATGGGTAAATGGGCAAGAAATGCCGTTCCTCTTTAGCATTGACCATCCGCACTTCGATCACCGACGTCGGGGCGATAAAGACTTGCACAGGCTGATATCTCCGGGAAGACCTATGTAATCGTCTTTCCGGCGGAGGCAAAAAATACCTTCGTCGAACAATCTGATGCAGGCGTTGAGGAGAGAACACCGTAGAATCCTTAAATCCTCATCTGCTCGAAGACGACTCGCATTGCTGCTATGCTGCGATCGTTCGAGAAATTGAATTCCTGACAATCATCACAGCATCGAAAGTAGAAAGCACACTGATGCGCTCTGCGAATCTGAAAAGTTGCGTCTTGTTGGCATTGAGCTGCACAGGACTTTCTCTGTACGCGACTGAGCCGCAACAACCGGCGGGCGTTCAGGCGGCATCAAAGATCAGTCCCGATGATCAATCGGTCAAGGTTACTGCGGCTGCTGAAGCATTGATCGCCAAACTCAGCGATGCTGAAAAATCGATTACCGTCTTCAAGTTCAACGACGAAGATCAGCGACTGCGATGGTCGAATCTGCCGACGGGTATTTTCGAACGCAAGGGCTTGCGGATGGGGGATCTGAAGCCAGTGCAGTTCGATGCTGTGATGGCTGTTCTGAAGGCGACTCTGAGCACGGAGGGTTACCAACAAGTCATCGACAACATGGCTGGTGAGGAAACTCTTAACACCGGTGGTCGGCGTGGACGTGTGGTGTTCGGCAAAGACGAGTACTATTTTTCGATCCTTGGATCTCCTTCCGTCACTGAACCATGGATGTGGCAGTTTGGTGGGCATCACCTGGCGGTGAATGCCACCATCGTGCGGGACAAAATCACGCTGGGGCCGAGTCTCACTGGTGGTCAGCCGATGCATTATTCCAAAGACGGCAAACAGATCGTTCAGTTGGCAGAGGAGATCGCCAGTGCCTTTGAACTGGTCAACTCACTGGATGATGCTCAAAAGAAAAAGACTGTGCTCGCCGAACGCTTCATTGATATGGCACTTGGCCCCGGTCGCGATGATGTGCGTCCGGAGCCTGAAGGGATTTCTGCGAATGATCTCACGGAACCTCAGACCATGCTTTTGAAACGTCTGATTTCTGAGCGCGTCGGGTTGCTCAATGATGAAGATGCCAAGGTGCGGTTGGAAGCCATCGACAAGCAGATGGCGGAAATTCGTTTCTCCTGGCGAGGTCCTGTAAAGCAAGGTAGCCCGGCCTACTATCGAGTTCAAGGGCCGACCTTCTTTCTGGAATACGCTCCGCAACAAATGGGCGGCGATCCAAACGAACACGTGCATGCCATGTATCGCGAGTTTGCGAACGACTACGGCGAGCAGTGGTTGA
>JBDNFT010001025.1:0-1721 GCA_041689695.1 Planctomycetaceae bacterium
AATCGAAGGACTCATTTCACCAACTTCGTCCAGAAACAACGTGCCGCCGTCGGCCTGTTCAAAGCGACCGATCTTGCGATCCACCGCGCCCGTGAATGCACCTTTTTCATGGCCGAAGAGTTCACTTTCCAGCAGACTTTCATTTAACGCCGCGCAGTTCACACAGACGAACGGACCATTACAACGCGGGCTTTGCTGGTGAATGCTGCGAGCGATGAGTTCCTTGCCACAGCCGCTTTCACCACGAATCAACACACTGGCATCCGTCTCCGCGATCAGAGCCATACGTTCCCGCAAATCAACGACGCTGGAAGTTTCGCCAATCAGCGTTTGCTCCTCACTGAGCTGTTCTCGGAGCGTGCGGTTTTCATTACGAGCCTGAGCCAGCCCGGTCTGCAGTGAATCACGCTCCTGCAATTGCATGAGCGACACGGCCAATTGATTCGACACGGCCAGAGTGAATTCCAGATCGTGTTTGTCGAGCGGATTATCGGGATTTGAAGAATACAAATGAATGAGACCAAGAACGCGATCCGGCGCAATAATCGGCGCGCAGATGACGCTGAGTGCTTTCATTTCGCCGAGGCTGTCAAAGAATGACAGTTGATTGTGGTCGCCAACATCACGCGCCAGAATGGCTTCTCGTTTCGACAGGACGATGCGTGACAGATTGTCGGATACGCGTCGGTACGGCAGATCTTTGCGGCTGTCATACGCAACAACCTGGAGATCTGCCGGAGCTGGTTTTGGCGACGCATCCGGGCCGGCGAGAAGAACGGCAGAGATACTTGCCACGGTTTCTCTGGCAAGATTAGCGAGTACGACTTCGGTCAGTTGCTGGCGAGTTCTCGCAGTGCCCATCTCCAGACCAAGTCGATAGAGTTTGGCAAGTTCCGATGCATAGTTGGCATCAGTTCGTTGTCCGTTGCCTGTGCTTAGAAATTCAGGCATTGCGGTTCGATGCAGGATGCTGGGTTCCTGAACGATATCGACTGCCGTTGCAGTTGCAGATGTGACCTGGTCTGCTGGTGTTGCGAGATCGGGTGGAGTGAACTGAGTCGATTCGAGGTTGGTTGTAAATGCCAGGCGACAATCGCCGATGCCGATGACGTCTCCTGATTCGATGGTGGTGTCGCCCGAAACACGATGTGCGTTGATGTTGGTGCCGTTGCGACTTCCCAGATCTCGCACGCGCCATTCGCCGCCAGAGTGGAAGACTTCGCAATGATTGCGGCTGCACGCATCGTCCTGCAGGACGATGCGATTGGTGGCCGACCGACCGATCGTAGTGACCTGACCGTGTCGTAATCGAACAACGTCTCGCCAGATCGCTCCGTCCCATGTGAGCAGGAATGCGATTTCGTCATTGGATTGTGCAGCGATTTGTTGTTCGGTCATGGAGGGTAGAATCGGGAGAATAAAAATTGTCGTTATCGAATTGATGAGTCACGAATCGTCGTGCCTGTCACAGTGTGAAGTACGCAGCAAAGATTTTCTACTGATCCGACGCCGTGTGTTCGAAAGAACATGTCTGATGTAGGTCCTTTCTGCCGGAAAGGACTTTGTCGCTTGCTGCAAGCTGCGACCAGTTCCAGGTTAATGAGAGGGTAACGCCTCGTCGTTGAGCGGACGTCCGCTCTTATGGTTCGCCTTGCGGCAATTTCAAAAATCCTCCTCGGCAAGGAGGACCTGCCGAAATTCGAGACTGCACCCCAACGGCA
>JBDNFT010001026.1:0-5176 GCA_041689695.1 Planctomycetaceae bacterium
ACTGGCCCTGTGCCAGTGAACCGCAGGTTTGGAAACTAAGCAGGAGCGGCACGAACGCAACAGGTCTGCCCCGACTGGCTTTACGCCAGTGGAACAGAGGTTTGACAACTGCGATGAACGACAACGCACAGCCTCTTTTTCATTCCCGCTAATTGAACTTCGCTTCTTATGATGACAGGACGATTATGATGACAGGACGATAAGAAACACAAATTGCGATTCATCGTCCTGTCAACAATCGTCCTGTCAAACGTTGATAAAGAGACCGTTTTAATCAATGATCGGTGCCACCTTAAGCACCAGCGTTTAACTCGTTAAAATGCGGGGCGTTGCCGACGCGGTTAAATGATGAAACTTATGCTTGGGTGCTTAGTCTTGCCTGACGTAGTCTTGCCCTCCTTCACCATAAAGCAAGCGTTGGCAGGACTATGGCGGGGGCAAATGATCTATTTCCTTGAAGTTCATTTTCCGTGAGAATCCGCTTGTGATCCCGCAGTGTGGTCATTTGACGGCACTCCGGCAGGATGCGCCGTGCATCGCTCGGAACGCGGTGACTCCTTTGACGCAAAGCGACACCAGACCTGAAACTATGCCGCCGCAACTTCTCGGACAACCGAAACCATTCTTCACACTGCTCGACATCGACGCGGCTGATGTTGGCCTGCATGTGTCGGCAATCGCGGAACTACGCGCGGGCTCGATCACGGGCATTATCGTGCGCAATGTCTACAGTGCTGAGGTTATGAATGCCGTTGTCGATCGCCTTGAGCGTCACGAGCCTCCATTTTTGAAGACGTGGTTTCCAGAGAAGTTCAAGTCCTGGTTCTATGGCCAGAATCTGAATCTGATGCAGACCGACGCTGCCGCTTACTTCAATGACGCAGAAACGTTTCATCAACAGATGCAGGAACTTTTCCCGGCTTCGATCGGACTTGAAAACCATCTCATGAAACTACTTTCGCGGCTCGATGAAAATCGACCATACCGAGCTGCGCCGGGGCCGGAGCCGGACCAGAAATACATGATGACCACATTTCGCGGCCATGGCGAAGGCGGTTACATCCCGCCACACTGCGACAATGAACAAAGCCATCGACCGGCGTACGAACATCTCGCCACGCTGGTTTCAGAACACATGTATTCCATGGTACTGCTGATTGGAAAACCGAACGAAGGCGGATTGCTGGAAGTCTTCGATTACCGCGTTGAACCACAGGATTCGCGTTTGATGAGTGATGACTCCATTGCTGACAAACCGGACATCAAACAACTCTCCTCAGTCGCCTTTCCTCTCAACGCGGGCGACATGATCATTGTCGATTCCGGCCGCTATCTGCATCGAGTCACCCCGGTCGTCGGCGACAAAATTCGCTGGGTCGCATGCAGTTTCATGGCCCACGCCCGCGAACGAAACGCAGTATATTGCTGGGGATGAGGCGAAGAGATCTCAAATTTCAAAATTTAAATACAGATTCTAAAATCAAAAATGTCTCCACAACTACCTGTCTACTTTGATCGCCTTATCGACGCCTGGGAAAACGGCTATTCGGGGCGTTGCGCACATCTGGGGCATTGGGACTTTGCTCCGGAACCGGATCAAACTGACCCGGAATCCGAAGGCTTTAGAATTGCTCAGCAGCGACTTGATGACGTGATGATCGAGATGGCAATGGTCCGATCGGCACAGTCGGTCCTGGACATCGGCTGCGGATTCGGCGGACTGATCGAGTGCCTCGATTCGCAGTTCTCAGACATGAACCTGACAGGCATCAACATCGACCCTCGACAATTGGATATTTGTCAGCGACTGCGTTCAAAGTCGCAAAACTCCATCCGCTGGCAGGAAGCCGACGCCTGCGAATTGCCTTTCGCCGACAACTCGTTCGATCGTGTGTTCTGTGTCGAAGCCATATTTCATTTCTCTTCACGCCGCACGTTTATCGCGGAAGTTCGTCGAGTGCTCAAACCCGGCGGCCGATTCGCCGCTTCGGATATCCGACTGACGGATTCGGCAGTAACCTCCAGCACTCCTCGCTTCATGATTCGGGCACTGCTCAATGATGGCTATGGCCCATGGCCCGATCCGTGGTCCACCAATGGAACGGTGATGTCGATCTGTCAGGAACTTGGGTTTATGGATCTTCGACTGATGGACGCCACTGAAAACACATTGCCCATCTACGACTACATCGTTTCAAAGAAACACAACGATGACCACGATCCGGGCGACTCCGCCGCTCGATCAGCCATGGTACTCCGCTGGCTACATCAGAACGGCGGACTAAGGTATGAGTATTTAAGTGCAGTGAAACCATGACAATTGTAATCGCAATCTGTGGCACGATGGGAAGCGGCAAAACAACGGCCGTCGAAAACATTGCCGCTGCGCTGCCGGATTGCGTAACGCTGCACGAAGATGATTACAATAAGACGACAGACCGATCGCTGGACGACATTGACAACTGGTGGAATCGCGGCGCAAACGTTGGCGAATTTGATTTGTCCGCATTAATCAGCCATTTGGTGTTCGTGTGCCCAAATTCTGTCATGTCAAATCCCGCAGCGATAGAACATCAGCGGACTGACGTCCCCCGCTCGCCTCGCTTAGCAGGACGTGGCAAAGGTCAGATCGTGCTGCTCGAAACCCACTTCGGTCGGCTGCATCCTGAACTCAATTCGTGGATCGATTTTCAGTGCTGGATCGACGTTCCGGCAGATATTGCCGTTGCACGAAAGATCGCACAACTCAGCAACCAAATGCAAACCAGCCAATCTGACGAGTTTGGGCATGATGGTCTGCGTTGGATAGAGAACTTCTGCAAAGGCTATCTTGGGACGACTCGTAAACTATTTGAAATGCAGCGACAACAAGTCCGCGATTTGTCAGATCTGTCGATCGATGGACAGGCGACACCTTTGGACGTCTGCACGGAGTTTCTTCAGCGTTTACCACAGGAATACAAGCCGGAGTAGATGAAAAGCGTCTCGTGCATGTGAGCCGCAAGGCGCTAGTTCCAATCGCGGGGACGTAAGGCCAGCGGGGGATGTTAATCCGCCGATTTATTGCAAATGACGCGAAACTCAGAGTACTTACTTATCCGCTCGCAAGTCAGATTCCTTAAGTTCACACCAAAGTAGCAGGCACTCTCCGTGTGCCGTCCGCCAGTGCATGTGTTTTAAATAGCTGCGGCACTTTTGGAAAGTGCCTGCTACATTTACCCGCGGCTAGCGCCCTGCGGCTCACGTTTCAAAAAGGCATATCGAAATGACAAGCATCCCGAAACCTCGACTTGAATCCATCGCGGGGCGACTTCCCAAGCGAGTCGTCATCGTTGGCCACAATGAATCGGCATGGATGGCGGCGGCCTATCTTGGCCGACACTTCGCAAAATTGGATTGCAAATTCACCGTTGTCTCCAGCGGACAGTCACGGGGCGAGTTTCCAGGGGAGTCCTCACTTCCGTCGCTGCGTGGGTTACTGAGCAATCTGCAAATCGACGAACATCAAATGATGCAGCAGACTCAGGGCACGTATCACTTAGCAACGCAGTTTTCGGACTGGGTCCAAACCGAACGCGATTTCTGGAAACCGCTGGCCGCCACTGCACATCGCTCAGCGGGATTGTCGCTATTCGAGGCGTGGTTTGCGGAGCGATCCGCCGGTCGTCTGCTTCTACCATTCCATTCGTATTCGCTGAATTGGGGCGCATCTTTAGCGGGGAAAAGTCCGTATGGATTCTCGGGGCCGTCCTTGAGTTCCCAGTCCGGTGCCTACGCATTTCATCTTGACGGCAATGACTTCGCGGCATGGCTGCGACAGATCGCGCTGGCTGCCGGAGTGGAAGAGATCACAAGTGATATCGCATCATTGGCTTCCAACGGTCGTGGCGGAGTGGCTCAACTTCGACTGACGACAGGTTCTGCCGTAGCCGGTGATTTCTTCATCGACTGTACGGGAGGCGAGGCGAGATTAATGCGGGCCGTTACCACAGATGCGTATGAGTCCTGGAACGATCGATTGCTCTGTGACCGCAGGATTGCTGTTCGCCTGCCGAGCCGCCGCCAGGTCCCGCCGTTCTCTCGCATCACGGCACTTGAAGCGGGATGGTCGTGGCAGTTTCATCTGGCAAAGTCGATCGACGTCGGCTACAGCTTTGCGTCGCAGTTCGTGACAGACGAAGTTGCATGGCAGCAACTGCGTGAGTCGTTGCTGATGGACGGCATTCCCGCTGTCGATGACATCACTCCCACGTTTTCTGCGTCTCCTTGCGGTCGTCAGACGAAATTCTGGCGTGACAACGTGTTGACTCTTGGAACCGCTGCCTGCCAAATGGATGCACTCGTCTGTGCCGGTCGACACTTGAGTCTGCTTGGAATTGAAATGTTCATGGAGCTGTTTCCTGAGCGATCTGTTAACAAGGCGAGTGTCGATTACTACAACGAACGGATGGCCCTTGCCGTCGATGAGATCCGCGATTTTGCGCAGCTCCATTACTCGCTCAGCAAACGCACGGATTCGCCTTTCTGGCGTGCGGCGACCAATGTACCAGCCTCCGCGAATATCAAGCAACGGTTGGCTTTGTATGATGCCTGCGCCACCGTTGGGCCACTCGCTCCGGAAGCCTTTGCAGAATTCGAATATCAACACTTGCTCGCAGGCTGCGGTCGTCTGCCTTCAAAGCCGACGGTCAATTCCCGATCGGCCGATCCGGCGATGATTCAGCAGGGTCTGCGATCACTTCTCAAATCGAACGAGGCTGCTTTGAAAGATCTTCCGTTGCATGAAGAGCTGCTCGACTGGATCCACACGCCTCAGAGTGGACAGCAAAAATCGGCTTAGGATCGTTAAAACAAACTCACTTACTTTTGTGAGCGGGCAAGGCGCTAGCAAGGGGTTGAATTCATCATAACCCGCTGCGTCAGCGAGGGATGGTTCGCGAAACACGTAGGCCATTTTATCCCTCACTGACGTTTGGGGTGTGAAAACCCATTAAATCAACAGACCGCTAGCCGCCGGTAAACTGCAGTTGATCTAACCGGCGGCTAGCGTCTTGCCGCTCACCTATTCATCAAGCAATCGTAATGTCCACTGATTACCTGATCATCGAACCCTTCCTTCACGATGCTTTGCAGGCGCGAACTCTGCAAGCAGCGTTTGACCTGGGAGTCATCGATC